>CAZISK010000045.1:11040-17416 GCA_964541355.1 uncultured Candidatus Obscuribacterales bacterium | reverse complement strand
GTATAGTACCGCAAAGCTGTACCTGGTACCTGGTCGACAGCTATGCTGGTATATCGTATTTAAGCATATAGTAAAGCGAGAAATAACTGAAAACCGGGCAGTGAGCCCGGCCTTCAGCGCCGCCTTTTCCTGTACGGCGGCGACTGGCTCTATAAGCCATTAGACGGCACACGCATTGCGTTGCGCCTCTAGGCGGCTTCGAGCCATTCGGAACCGAACGCCTCGTCAATCTTGATGTCGAAGAGGTGGGCGCGATGGAAATCGCCGAATACTTTCGGCCACTTCTCGACGCGATCCAAAACCTCTCGTGGAGTGGGCGGATAGTGCGTGGTGTTACCCTCCGTCAAGGTTGGTTCGGCTGGACCATGGAAAAACACCACGTAGGCGAGCAGGTCGCTGCAGATCTTGATGCCGATGATGTTGTCACCATGGGCGGTGCGGAACTCGCGAGCTGCTTGCCGCAAAGCATCGACGCTCAGGTTTGGCAGTTGGGCATCATACTCGATCTGTCGCTGCATCGCGGCGTCAAGCTCGAGATCGTCAGCGTCGTCGAGAAGAAGCGTGTCGTCGAAGGTGCCGTACTGATAGACTACGGCATAGGTTCCGGTCACTGATTCTCCTTTGGAATGGGTTGTTGTGTTGAAAGGACGGAACGGGTGGGAAGGTTCCCACCCGTTCCGTTCTACACCACTGGCGGTATCGGGCGTCGACCGCCGTGGCGCTGCGGTCACTTCTTCTCGATCTGGGGCACCGGTACCTTAGCACCGCTGAGAGCCTTGCAATCGAACTCGTTGACCGCGGTCTCCTCGCCGCCGGTGTCGAGGTACTTGAAGGTGACCTCGTCGCCCTCCTTGACCAGCGGGATGCGCATGTACGTATCACGCGTCACCAGGAAGGTGTGGGGCTCGCCTTCGATGATGAACATGTACGTAGGAGCGCCGCCCAACTGCGTCGAGGGCAGCTGCGCGATGCGGATGATCTTGCCGGTGATCGACTTGCTCTGACGCGAGGTCTGCGAGATCGACTCGCCGTTCGCGCCCTTGCGCGCCAGTTGCGTGGCGTACAGGCGCAGCGCGGTGGCCTTGTCGGTTGCGTAAATCACGTCCGCCGCGTCCTGCGAGTGAGCGTGGAGAATGCCGATGCCGCCGAACGACTTCCCGATGCTCTGGGGCGAAGCGTAGATCGCGACCCAGGTGAGTTCACCGTAGATGTTGTACAGCTGCACCGATTCGACCGGGTAGTGCTTGATGTTGTCACGGGCGTTGACCATGGTCTCGACCACCGAGGCGGGCTCGTTGAAGCCCTTGATGCCGGGGTAGTAGGTACCTTCGTTCTTGCCCGTTTCGAACACCAGGGTGCCGATCACTGTGTGGTCGCCATCGTTCGTCGAGGTCATCGGCACGACCCAGACGTTGTGCGAGTCCTTCGTGTACGCCAGCTCGAGGTCGGCGGGCTTCATGGTGCCGGACTGGTTGATGCCGAAGGCCACGGACCAGAAGTGTTCGCGGGCGTATGCGCCCCCGTACATACCCCAGTCTTTCGCCCATTCCTTGACGAGATCATCGGCGACGGTGCGGTCGATCCACTTGGGGTGGTCCGTCACCGGGTACTCCGTGATCACCGGCTCCTTCTTGGACACGTTGATCGCGATCACCTTCTCGAGCGTACGCCCGGTCATGCCGCCGAAGGCGCGCTTGACGTAGCTGATCGTGTAGTACGGCTGCCAGCTATCGTCCACCTCGAAGATCGGCTCCTCGAGCAGACCATCGCTGTAGCCGTGCTGGTAGGCGTAACGGAGCAGGTCCATCGACCACGACTCGGTGGTGAACAGGCTGATCTCGAAGCCGGTCTTGAGCCAGGCGTCCTTGCCGGGGTTCTCCGCGTCAACGACGACGTAACCCGGGCTGGTGGCCCGACCGCCAAACAGCGGCGTCCAGAACGTGTCGCCACTATTGATCGGCTTGAGCGGCGCGATCCAGTAGCGGTGATTGTCGACGTACTGGAGGGTGTACGTATCCTTGTCGACCCCGTAGCGGCTGGCGATGCCGCTCTCGGTGGAGAGAGCCGTCTGCCCCTTGAAGATTGCGATCGACTTGGTGACCAGAACCATGCGGTCCGGGTCGGTCGGCGGCATCTTCTCGTCGGGCTGCGCTACGCGGATCTTGGGCAGATCGGCGTGGCGGGCGGCGTTGCCCGGACCCCATGCGTTGAAGGTGTACTGGAGGGTCGGTACGCCGAGCAGGATCAGCGCGAACAGCGCCGAGAAGCCCAGCGACCGGGCGCTGCCCTTTGCGAACAGCGTACCCACCGCGAAGGCGGGCACGAGTGCGCAGAACAGCACCGGCCAGTAGCCGAAGAAGCTGCCCTGGAAGGAGGGCTGGATGTAGTAAAGCAAGAACCGGACAGCGAACAGCGAGATGGGCAGCGTCACGAGCGCTGCGGCGGTGCTACGGCGCGGCGAAGCATCTTCGGACGTCAGGGCCACGACCCCGGCCACGCCCGCGGCGATGAACGCCCAGAGAAGCGCAAACGGCCAGAACTCTGTGCTGAAGATCATAGACTTTTCGATCCTTTTGCAACTTCGCGCTGCTGATTGCGCGGTTACAATTTGGGTTGAGGATGGAGTTGGACGGTTTGCGGTGCGATACCACCGGTGGTGCTCATCGTTTGGCGACAAGCCTCAGCATTAGGACGCTGAGCAACACATGACCCGTCCACGACCTCATGGGTCGGATTACGACCCATCTGCAAAAAACGGCAGGACATCCGGCTTTTCGACCGGTTGTCCAAAAGCGCGTGGACTGAGTATATGTCCACCTGCAGAAACCATAAGGCAGGACGCTCCCACGGAGACGCCCTGCCCAAAAAGCCTTGTCAGTTGCGCCGCTCACACCCGTTTCCAACGGACTGACGATTTGTTCGGATCGTGCGTTACTGCGTTACTTGGCGTCCGTCTTCTCGTCCGTCTTCCCGTCGGTCGCCGGCTTCTCGTCCTTCTTGATCTTGAACCCGCCGGAGAGGGCGACTGCGAAGACACTGAGGACGATCGTGCCGATCAGCCCGATGAAACCGAGGACGAAGGAGCCGTACACGAAGGTGAGGAGGCTGGTCAGGATCGTCGCGACCAGATTGAGCGTCGGGTCGGCATGCGCAGCGCTGAACAGCCCGTACTGTACGAAGCCGCTGTAGACTGCGATTAGCGCCGCCAGCGTGAAGACGATTCGACCTCCCCAGCGGAATGCCTTGGTGAGTGCAGCCGACTGTTTTTCGTCGGCGGTTCTGAACAATGCCCCGACGATGAAGGCGATCACCAGGGTGAAGATTGTCATGAAGATTCCCTGGATCACGCCGAAGGCGATGAACTGGACGATCCATCCGGTGACGGCGGCACCGATCGTGGCGGGCTGCGACGCGCCGATTGCCTCGCCGCCCATGAAGAGGGCGAGACTGTTGGCGGAGGCGGCCATCGCCGAGAGGATCAGGTCGACCACGAGAACGCGGCGGATCAGCGAGCCAAGCGTGAAGTTGTTGGCGGAAGCCATGTGGGTACACTCTCTTTCTTGTGGGGTGAAGCGGCTCGACCAGCCGGTCGAGCTCGCCGAAGTGAGCCGTGGTTGTGGGCCGCGGCATAAACAGACGGCGTCGGCCGGGTCATCGGCCGAACTGACAGGCTAACAGCATCGGCTGACCTGTGACCGTTCATTGGCTGAAGGCGGAAGCAGCAGAGTGGCCACGACGAATACTTCAATGATCATGGCCAGGAAAAAACTGCTCAGCCAGGCAACCGCAACTTCCTCGCCGGTCGGTGTAGATGGTTGCCCAAGATGTCTTTGCTGTCGGTGATTCCCCAGTTGGCTGATGTGGCGAACGCTGCTGCCCGATTACAGCCAGGGATATTGCGAGAAATCTTGAGAATGCCGGTCGGAATGACATTTCCGACTCCGTGAGGGGACCGTGTAACCCAGTACACGAGGGAAACATTGGACGCAGCTAGTATTAACCGTGCTTCACTAATGCACTAACTAGCGTCAAGTGGTCCAAAAAAATCGGGGGAGGGTGGCACGGCGGCCACCCTTCCCGATTTTTCCGGCCGTCTCCTTATAGCAGCGCGAGCATCAGCGCGAAGAACAACGCGAAGACCAGGGAGATCAGAGGGCCGACGGTAAACCAGAGCACGGCGAAAATCGTGCGTGGAATAGCGAAGAAACCCGGTCCCTTCGGTCCCGCCGCTTCGGCCACCTGCTTCGAGGTGAACATGCCGATGACGGAGATGCCGAGGCAAATCCAGAGGAAGAGGTGCATGGTGGCACGCTCCTTTCGGTCTTTAAGACCATACAGCGAGGTGGGCGACTCATGCATGGCCCGACAGGACGTCGGGTCATGCATGGAAGTTCGAAGACTGAACTCCGGCGACGAAGGCTCGGAGCTCATGAACCGCGGCTCACGAAGTCGCGGTCCGGGCAGTTGTTGCCGGACGCTTACTTCTTCTTGAGGCCGGGCACCTGGACCGGGGTGTCGATGCCGGTCTCGTAGGAGTCCTTGGCGTCCTTGGTCAGGACGATGATGTACATCCGGTCCAAGGCTTCCTGACCGCGCTTGACGTCGGTGCCGATTCGGGCTTCGAGACCGCTGGAGGGGAAGCCGAACTGGCTGACGAAGAAGCTGCGGACGAAGCCCTCACGACGCCACGTGTCGTAGGCGCGGAGCATGTCCAACAGCTTGGTCTGCTTCTGCTTGTAGGCCTCGCGGGAAGCGCGGATGAAGTCCACGATCTTGTCGTAGACGTCGAGCTGTCCCTTGATGTCCGGGTAGGCCTCGGCGATGGCGCTGAACATCGCGCCGCCGGTGCCCGGGGCCATCTTGCCGTCGTAGCGGCCCTTGACGGCGTCGGTGATGATCTCGTCGATCTTCTCCGACTTCAGATTGGCGACGCCAATCTGTTCGTAAAAGGACGCCTTGAAGCTGGACAGCTCGTTCTGGTTGTCGAGGTACTGCGCGTTCAGCGCGGCTTCCTGGCGGACGCCGGCGTTGCGGGTGCTGTTGGCGTAGCTGTAGAGGCCGAAGCCGACTGCCAGCAGCCCGAGAAGGACGGCACCGGTGATGATCAAACCCTTGCTCATGGGAATTCTCCAGTTCGTGGTTTCAACAGAGGTTGGAAGTGATGCGCCGCGAAAGCAGCACATCAGGCAGAGGAGCAGGCGCTCCTCGCACCGCCGGCGGTGTCGCAAGCGGTTGGGGGACAGGGTGGGGCGTGCATCAAGGAGCACGCCCCGAAAGACCGCGGCGGGTTGCGCCGCGGTCTCCGCACGACAGTCAGCGGCAACCGACGCGGTCAGCGCTGACGAGATGGTCCTACGGGCGCGTTACTTCTTCTTGCCGCCGGGGACCTGGACCGGGGTGTCGGTGCCGGTCTCGTAGGAGTCCTTGGCGTCCTTGGTCAGGACGATGATGTACATCCGGTCCAAGGCTTCCTGACCGCGCTTGACGTCGGTGCCGATTCGGGCTTCGAGACCGCTGGAGGGGAAGCCGAACTGGCTGACGAAGAAGCTGCGGACGAAGCCCTCACGACGCCACGTGTCGTAGGCGCGGAGCATGTCCAACAGCTTGGTCTGCTTCTGCTTGTAGGCCTCGCGGGAAGCGCGGATGAAGTCCACGATCTTGTCGTAGACGTCGAGCTGTCCCTTGATGTCCGGGTAGGCCTCGGCGATGGCGCTGAACATCGCGCCGCCGGTGCCCGGGGCCATCTTGCCGTCGTAGCGGCCCTTGACGGCGTCGGTGATGATCTCGTCGATCTTCTCCGACTTCAGATTGGCGACGCCAATCTGTTCGTAAAAGGACGCCTTGAAGCTGGACAACTCGTTCTGGTTGTCCAGGTATTGCGCGTTGAGCGCCGCCTCCTGGCGGACGCCGGCGTTGCGGGTCGAGTTGGCGTAGCTGTACAGACCGAACGCGACGGCGAGCAGCGCGAGGAAAATGCCGCCCGTGATGATCAAACCCTTGCTCATGGCAATCACTCCAGTTTCTGGTTTCGAACAGGGAAACGATGCGCTGCGACGCAACGCATCGGGTGAGGAGCACGCGCTCCTCGCACCGCCGGCGGTGTTACCGGCGGCTGGCTGGGGACAGGGGTCGAGCATGCGTCAGAGCGCAAGCCCTAAGAGACCGCGACAGGTTTGCCGCGGTCTCAGAACGACAGTCAGCGGTCACGCCGATGGCGACCGCTGACGGGACAGACCGGTAGCGAGTTACTTCTTCTTGCCGCCCGGGACCACGACCGGGGTGTCGGTGCCGGTCTCGTAGGAGTCCTTGGCGTCCTTGGTGAGGACGATGATGTACATCCGGTCCAAGGCTTCCTGACCGCGCTTGACGTCGGTGC
>CAZISK010000045.1:0-10940 GCA_964541355.1 uncultured Candidatus Obscuribacterales bacterium | reverse complement strand
TGTCCAGGTATTGCGCGTTGAGCGCCGCCTCCTGGCGGACGCCGGCGTTGCGGGTGCTGTTGGCGTAGCTGTAGAGCCCGAATGCGACGGCGAGCAGCGCCAGGAAGATGCCGCCGGTGATGATCAAACCCTTGCTCATTGTCATGTCCTCGTGTTGGAGTTGTTGAACCTGTGTTTCGGGAAAGAAAACTGCCGGTAGCACCACCAGTGGTGTGACCGGTTTGCCCTCCACTCAGGGAAGGGCGGTGACTGTCGGTTGGGCTTTCCCCTTGGGGTTCGAAGCCCGGTGTTGCCGTCAGCGCCGACTGAACGTGTCCCGCGCCCAGTCCTTGATGGCCTGGTACGTGTCCGGTCCCATGTAGATGCAGAGCGCCCACGCGATTCCCGAGAAGAACGTGATGATCACCAGGATCCAGATCATCTGGCCGGTGGTCGGCTCCAGCTCTTGCAGGAGGTAGGTGTAACCGACGCCGCCGTTCTTGTCAGTCATGTGCACCCGTTGGAACTTGTTGGGACCCCAGATGACCTTCTCCAGAGCGCTCTGTGAGTTAACTACCGACACCTTGTTGCCGCCGGCGAGCTTGGCTTCGGCATGACCGAGCAAGGCTTTGGCGTCGATCGGCGTGCCGGGAAGGCTGTTGCGGATCTCGAGCAGCATGTACTCGTTGCCCATGGGCATGCCGGTGTAGGCGTTCGCCCAGGCGACTTTGCCGTCCTTCTCGCCGATGACCACTACGATGCCGTTCTTCGACAACGCATCCACGCCGAACTCGGGCGACTGCCAGTACGCCATGAGAGCACCGCCGTAGTTGTCGCGGTCGAGAACCTTGTCGGCAGACACGATCACCAGGTGCAGGTCTCCCTGGAGAGTGTGACCGAGGGCGGCGTTGAACCGCCGGCTGGCTGTGCTCCAGTCTCCTGTGGTCTTCGGCCCGCCCACCATGTAGACGCGGTCGCTGTTGTAGTAGCCAGTCGGGGCTCGCACGATCTGCGGAAGGAGGTTGTCCTTCTTATACCGGTCGATCGAGTCGTTAAATTTCGCCAGGATCGTGTGCTGCGACGCGAGAATGTAATTCTCGTAGGTGTGCCGCAGAGTCACCGGACCCGGGTCGTTGCGCTCGAGTCGGGCCTTGACCTCGAGGTAGTACGGGTGGTAGCCCGTCGTGTCTCGGTAGCGCGACTCGGGGACGCTGACCGACCAACGGAACTTGTACTTGCTGGGGTTCTCCGGCAGGAAGCCCGTGGCGATCGTCACCGGCCCGATCGTGGTGTCCACCACGAAGTCCCACTCTTCGGTGGTGTAGGGAATGCGGTGATCGACCTGCTTGGTCTTCGTCACGGTCCGCGTTTGCGTCTTGCCGTTGCTATCCGTGTACGTTTCCGTATCGGTGTACGTTTCCGTACGAGTCTCGATCCAGTAGTGTCGCATCGACCCGTCTTCATAGGTCGAGTTGCGCACTACCCGGGCGGCTGTTTCCCAGCCGTTCCAGTTTTCGTTGTAGGTCACCTGATTTTGGATCGCCACCTTGATGCCGATCCATGAGGTGAGTGGGATGACAAGAATGAGCATCACGACCAGGGCGACGCCGAACTCGGTGCCCGTGATCCGATACTCGGATTCCTTCTTGTCGAGGATTACCTTCGCGGTGATGCCGATCAGAATCGTGATCAGCGCCCCGCCCATAATGAGTGGGAACATGAATGCTCCTTCGGTAAGGGGTCGGAACGAACGAATCCGCGCGCTCGGCTCGCGCCGGCTGCGGTGGAGCCGTGGAACGGCTCGTTTGGCTGACCGGGCCTAGCGAGTTACACCCGCAGGTCGAGCCCGTTATATCGACTCATGCAGACATCGAGCGTGCTGACCAGCCAGATCGCGCACGCCTGACCGAGCCGATTCACGACTTTTCCGTAGGTGTCGCGAACTTCAGCTTCCATCGGCCTGGTGACGAATTCCTTCTTGGTGAGCGAGCCTTGCTGGAACGGTCCGACCCCCATGCGCAGTCTGGCGAAGTTGGAACAATCAGCCAGCTCACTAAGGATCGACTTGACGCCTTTGTGCCCTGCATCCCCACCACCGGGGTGCGCGAAGCGCACCGCACCTAGTGTCAAAGCCAGCTCGTCGTAGACAACCAGCATCGAGGCAGGATCAATGCCGAGTCGCTCGACGAGCGCTTTCAGGCAAAGCCCGCTGTCATTCATGCCGGTTTGTGGTTTGACGAGCAGCACGTTTGGGTCGGGGCGGGCAACAAGACCGAGAGCCTCGCTTTCCAGAGTGAAGGTTGTCTTCAGCTGGGCTGCGAGGGCGTCCAGGACATCGAACCCGGCGTTGTGCCTGCTGCCTGCGTATTCGGCTTCAGGGTTGCCGAGGCCAATCAGGACTTTCAATCGGTTTTCCATGGCGGAACTCCTCTGAACTAAGTTACCAATTTCAGGGTTGGGCGTCCGCCGATCCGTCGTCAGGGGCGGGCGCGCTTTAGGCGCCCGCCCCGGGAGCTGGACGTGTCGGCGCTTAGCGCCAGGGCTTCTTGCGGCCGCTGGTCGCCTGAATCGCTTCGGCGAACGGGATCGGCTTGCGCGCCGGCTTGGCGTTGGGCGGGATCACCCGCTTGGGGTCCCAGATGCCCTGAGCCACTTTGTCCACGTTCAAGAGTACGTCACCGTTGAGCACCTTGGTGCCCTTGGGGACAACCTGACCGAGGACCTGGCGCGGCACGTACTGCTCGAGGTCGGCTGGGATCGCGTTGCGGTAGTTGATCTGCGTGCCCTTGCCCGCCTGCATGCGGTAGCTGCTGGCGAAGAGCACGTGATCCATTTCCACGTAGGCGTTGAGGTCGGGGCGCTTGCCGTCGTGCCCGTCGAGCGTGTACAGGAGGAAGTGCTTCGGGAACCGCGCCTCGTAGGCGTAAGCGATCGGCAGAGCTCGGCCCTTCTCTCTGTTGTCGAAGCAGGCGACGACTACGGGGCAGTCGTAGCCCTCCTCGAGCGCGTCGAAGCCGTCCTGGTTGGTCGGCGGCCGCTTGCGGGGCTCGACCGCGGGGCTGTTGACGGCATTCGGGATGAGCGAGGCACGTGATGCCAGCACGAGGGTGTAGATGCCCAGCTTCTGGACGATCACCGTGTCTGCTCCCAGCGACTTGGCACCGTTGCGACGCAGCGTGCGTCCCATCGTCGGTTGCAGAGCGCGCCTGATGTCGGTCAGAAGGTTGGGAGTCCCTTCCGTATCGAGCAGGCGGATGCTGTTGAAGTTGTCGGTGAGGAGCGGGATGACGAGTCCG
This sequence comes from uncultured Candidatus Obscuribacterales bacterium, assembly GCA_964541355.1. Lineage (GTDB taxonomy): Bacteria > Cyanobacteriota > Vampirovibrionia > Obscuribacterales > Obscuribacteraceae > JADYXR01. Next base: position 7,665 of record CAZISK010000045.1, on the reverse strand, counting down.
TTGCCGGTGCCCGTCGCGCCCTCGTCGTCGCTGCCGTCATCCCAGTTGTCCGGCAGGCGCCGCTGTCCGCGGCGGGTGCTCGTGCGAGGTGCGGTCAAACCGCGCTCCGCCGTGGCTGAGAGGACGCCAGGACGCGGACGCCCAGGGGTGAGCCCGAGTACGGCGTTCTCATACCAGGTGACGTGGACTTTCTCATTGGCTTGATGCATGCCAGTGATTGACTCACCGAACGTTGTTGGTGCTATGGACCAGCACATTTCGGGTGTCTCCTTTCAGGAGTTCAGGTGGAGGTGTTGAGCGCCGAATTATTTCGGCATAGTTACGCAGCACCAGGGAAATCTTGGTCTGCGTCGAGAAGGTGTAATTCGCTACTTCAGTGGCACCCACCATACGCAGGTGGGGGATCGCTCGTTCAAGGCAGAGGGTTGAGACAGGATTGAAAGTGATGCGATTGCCGAAGTAGGGAATAACGATATGCTTGACTACCATGCAACAGAGCACCTGTGCTGCACCAGAGATGTGAATGGTTCGCAACGATTAAGAGTTGATAAAACGCATGCACAATCGACAATCAGTGCAAGCTATCGCGAAGCCGAGAAGCGCCATTTGCTGGGTTATCTACTAAAATCATCAGATGAATTGATCAATATCAGCAAAGTAAGGCTCACTATTATGAAAATAGCCTTATGCTGCGCGAGCTGGGTCATTGCGATTGCGCAAACGCAGTTTAGCTGCGCTTAATAAAAGAATCGCCTTTACGGGACAAGCACGCAGGTGACACCACTGGTAATATCTCAAACTAGTCGAGTGTTTTTTCCTGCACGTCAATCATCGCTTCTATCTCTTCGTTGACGCAGATCTGGCAAGTCCAGAAACGATTGATCACAGCCCAGATGCCACAACTTCTCTCGGAGCATGTCACTCGTTTGCATTTAAAACACTCTCTGCGAGTGTCAGCGTTCAACTCCGTGAGACAGCGCATGCAATACTTTATTTCTGTGGTCATATCAATCTGCCTTGAGCCTGCTGGGGCGCTGTTTTCGAGGGATTTGGAAATAGCGGATGGCAATAATTCTAAGGTTCGGTTGATATCATAAGTGATACCGTGCACCATCTTGTGACTATGTCGGTTAGTGGCATTTCATATTCTGCTTTTTGATCTTGCTATTAACAGAAAACATGATTAAAAGAGGGTTTTAGCTGGTTGTTTAATCCATTTAATAGATTTTGGCAACAGATTTTTTCCGATTATCCGTGGTGACTGTAGATTTATTCGGTCGATAATGTGTGAACCCGCAGAAGCGAAGAATAGCGCGAGCCGCGACATGAGCGGAATCAGGGAAACTTTTGATAGAGGAATGACAACTGATTATATGTATGGACTCGAAAAATGAGCTCGTCTATATTGCTGTCATACCTATTCCATTCAATCAAAACATTCAAAAGGCGCAAGAGTTCTAAGATCCAGGCATGGCATGTGACAATCGAATCGGAGACTTCTGCGAGAGTGGAACGGGTTAATGCAGACTTGGACTGACAGATCCAACCTGCGCAAAACATAGTTGTTGTTGCAACGCGTTTTTCTCCTCAGACGAGTATGTCGAGGAGATCTGTCCGTCACTCTGTTACGGAGGGCGTTCTTTTCCCTAACCAAGGAATTCCGATGAAAACGCTTCGAATTGTGCTGAATGGCGCTCTGTCTGTTGGCGTCGTCCTGTCTTGCGTTGGTGTCGCGATCTGGCTGTTCTCGCCGGCGGCAAAGCCAGCGGACACCGTACTGACTCAGAGCGACGACGGTGCCGTGGTCGATCTCGACGAGGGCGGCTGGCTCACGATTCGTCTTCCCGGTAAAGCGGGTGGGCAGTGGGATGAGATCGATCACAAAGGCAGCGGGGCCGTTTGCCGGATGTGCAAAACCAAGAGCTTCCAGGACGATTTCGAGCAGTCCAATCCGGATGGCTCAGGCACGTTCCAAATCCGCTACCGAGGCTGGGTGTCGCGCGACGGCAAGGGCATCACGCAAGCAGACGGCGAGAGTAGGCCCGTGACAATCACGCTCGGCTACCGCAACTCCAAGGACGAGAAGCCCACTTCAACGTTCACCTTTACGGCGAAGGTGTACACGAAGAAGCGGTAACAGCGAGTTGTTCGAGGAACGCCCGGAGACATGCGCGCACCGCGTGGCTCCGGGCGTCCTCGAACGCTAATGACCTAACGTTTGAGATACTAGTACGTGTAGGAGATCCTCGTTCGAGGGTCGAGGTAAAGCGTTCAGCAAAGCCGTTCGTGACGTGCAAACGCGCCATTGCTGACGTTCACGAATCTACTGTTTCCGGGACGAGTGTTGGAGAAGCGCTCGAACGTGCTGCAGCTCCCGCGTTCCTACGTCGTTATCGAATGCGTACGTTCGAGCAACGACGTTTCGATCCCTGAAAACCTCTATAGCTGGGACTCGCCAGAGTTCCTGCTGACAGTGAATGAATCTGTAAGAACAGATGAACCCGCTCACGCTCGGTCTTTCCAGAGCGTGTTCATCATACTAAGTGCCGGTCTTCGCTTGCCGCGCTAGATTAGCTATGTTTGAATCATCTGGATGGCAAGAGGAGTGTCCGCGAAAAGGTAGACGGATCGAGGTTCTTCGTGCGAATGGTCTTGGCTACGACCTTGATTAGTCAGGCTCTTTTAGTTAGAAGGATGTGTTTATTCTTGATACTGCTCGCATTAGTTCAACGTTAGTCCAACGCTCACCCTTTGCTTTCTCTATTGACCACGTCGCGCATTCCTGGCGAGTGGTGGCTTTTAACTTGCAGAGGTATCGGCAAGTGAGGAGAACTATGCGTTCTGGAATCAGGAAAGTGAAGCTTGGAACTTTGCCGGCGCTTATGCCCGGCGATCTAGTGACCAGGTCAGGCAGCGCCGAGATTTGGGGTCATGCGGTGAGTGTCGAGAAGGGCATAGTCACCGTTCGTCCGTCCGGAGTCCGCGATCGAATGCAGATGGCGGTAGTTCGTCGCGACGTCAACCTTGTACGTCGCAGCGACCGGCTGCCGAGCGAGCCGGGTTGTTCGGTTAAAATCCACAATGGCAGCCACACCGGACCGGGCACGCTCGAACGTACTGATGGCGCCTACAACTACGTTCATGCGGGAGGCCCGGGATCCGACCAGGTGCTGGAGCTCTATCCTTGCGAGTTCACCGTCGAGGCTGTCTATCGGCATCCAGACTACATTCCCGGAAGTGTAGTCCGCTTCGTAGATCACAACAAGATCGACTTCCGGCAGCAAAAGCCATGCACTCATGGTGTTGTTCGGGGTGTGGCGGAAGCGCACATCGTCGTTCAGCCATTCTCGTCAAACCATATCGTTTTTCTAACGTTAGACGAAATCGTTCTCGAGAAGAATGGCCTGCGGGAGGCGTTGGACGAACGCGAGATCGGCGATTTCAATCTGCCTAAACTGGCTGTTCGCGCGTTGCTTGTCACCTGCGGTAGTGTCACTCTCCAGCAGCTCTCCGCTCTGCTCGCCACGCAGGGGCACAGAGATGAGCATGTAAGGACGATGGTCTTCGAGCTCGTCAACGAAGGTAAGGCATACCTGAGCAAGGACCACAAGTCGGTAACCTCCGCGGAGAGCGACCAGTGCGTCGATGGAACAATCCGAGAATCCCTGTTCGCATCGACTGAGGCTGTTCGGAAGGCAAGAGCGGCGCTTGCAGAAGCTGTCTTCCAGGCGATCGCCAACACTGGTGGTCGGCTGCCGCGATAGGCACCTCCATCATGTTTGCTTTGATCGGCTGCTTCAGCAACCTTACGTGCCGTAAGAGCTGAAGGTCAGACCGATTGCACGCGCTACGCAGTCATAGCACCGCTCGCCGCAAGGTGCTATGACTGTAAGCGCTCCGTTAATTCAACCTATGCTGTCACGCGCCACGACGTCTTGCCGGGACTTTGCCGAGCAATCTTGCCGGCGGTCGGTTGGGAAGGATGGAAAGAGGAACGGCTTGCCGTCCCTCTTTCCGTTTTTTTTCTGACCTTTTTCTGGTCTTTTTTCACCTTTTTTTGGTCTTTTTGTCATTTCAAGAAGATTCTCTTTGGTCGATTACTAGCTTCATCAGCTTTTCATCAACCTTTTCGAAACCTCTGTTTGAGGCCTCCAACATTGCTTCCATGCAGAGAGTGTTGATTTCACGCAGGATTCCACCGGATGAATGAAACAGTTGTGAATATGCACCATCGGTGAAAATCTCCTTAGAGCAGCCCACCAACGTTAGATGGTGGCGGACATACTCACGAGTTTGTTTCATTGTTAATCCCTCAAGTCCATATCTAAAATGCATTCTTTGGTGTCTCATCGCGTGTGGAGTTGGAAACCGGAAACCAAGACCCAGGTTGCGATATCCCATGTATATCGCTTGTCGACTTTGTCCCATCTTTTTTTCAAGCATCGACAAAATTACCTTCAACACCTCAAGCTGCCGCGCCTTTTGGCTGGTTCGTGCTACTCGAACTACTCGGCATTGCCTGAATTCACATTCGTACTCTTCAAGAGCTTCTCCGCGCAGAAGCAGCTCCTGTTGCACCGCTAACAGCATCGCTGGAGCTGTATCTGCAGCCTTCGCTACAGCCCTACATACACGAGATAAGCTTGCAGAAGCATCTTCGCGCTCTCCATCTGCACTAGACCAGGCAATGTCTCGGTACGTGCAATCTTCAAAAAACAAGGCTGCCACATACTCTTCTGCAACCTCTCTCGCAAATCTTTTTCCGGCCTCAAGAAAATCTGGTAATAGCGAAAATGTCTTGTGACAGTTCGCACAAAGCTTTCTGACAACTTCAATTTTGGGTTCAGTATCAATCAATTTGAATCCGAGCGTAGTGCGTCTTAGTCTAGTTTGTGCCCAAATTGGCAGAGTCTCCCGAACTCGGATAATCTCAAGCCGCTACACCTATAGATACACATCTCATTGTCTACGGTGGCAAGCTTGCCGGTGTCATACGTCAAAGTAATGATAACGCCGTAGGGAAACTGCCACGACGTCAGATTGCCATCCTCACTAACTCCATAACCTCCGGTTGCGGAAAGTCAAAGCGAAGGTGTTGTCGATGTTCTTCACTAGAGTGGAAGTATTGCCGTGGGGCGGATAGAACGTTCCATCTGGAAGTTTGGCAAACGTCAACGAACTCTCTGCAAACTCGACAAAGACCGAATTCTTGGTCATTTGCTCGCACTACCAACTTGTGATCAGAGATGCCGTGATCCACTCCAGGATGGGATTATCCTCCACGGTCATCAGATCCATGGGCGCAGTGAAACTGACAAGTGTGGATGCAGCTTCAAGCGGAGAATCAGCGCCAAAGCCCTTAAACGGACTGCTTTTCTCTTTGGCACTTTAAGAAAGTATCGACCCAGATCGTACAAACAACTCTAGCGAATACTCGATTTCGAGTAGTTGTGATTGAGAGACTTCGCCATATCGAAATGCCAGTTTTGCTTGTTTATTCACTTGAGCAAGCGCTGTGAGCAAGTTTTGCGCTGATCGGTTTGAAGCCACTCTGTTTAAATCGGACACCGCTAATAGTGGCAGCGGTATTAAGAGTTTATATAACACGGTTGATCTGAGTCGCATTTGATTTACCGATTTCGAGTATTCGCTCAACGCATTCACGATTTTCTTTCTCCCGTCTGCTGCACTGACCAGACGAATTGCGTAGTCTCTGGGCATTGATGTTTGCCGCAGCCGAAACGAAAGGAGATTGACTCGCAACGTAACTGATTTAAGCAACCAACCTCCAAGCGACTCGGAATTCTGCTCCGTGAAAGGAACTGCAATGTTGAAAAACATGGCTTACCAACATATCTGTGTTCTTGCGAACTGGGCTTTCTCACTTTTGGCAATCGACGTTGTGTTGCGATTCTTCATCGATCGGCTCCACGGCAAAACTGGCGCGCATCTCGATGAAATCGCTTGAACTGAGCGGCCATCTGACCACACCTCAAGAGACTGGAAATGTTCTCTTATGGACAAAGCGGACAAGGCTTGCTTTACGATTGCAGGGAATGAGCTCCAGGTGCGATCGTTCAATACTCAATGTAGATTCTGCTCCAATCGTCTTTGGAAGCCTTTTTGAAGTGCTTAATGGCTCCGCAGATGTAATGCGGAGTTTACCACCAACTCACTAGGATCAAAACATGGACAAAGTCAACCCCACCGCGTCTTTCGGTTTCGCTCTCCTGCAGAAGGAAAGCGCCCAGAACCCGAATGAAAACGTGCTCGTCTCGCCCGTCAGCGTCAGCCTGGCACTCAGCATGGTCGCCAACGGCGCGAAAGGCGACACGCTAACCGGTATAGCGAAGGGTCTCGGGCTGAGCGGAATCACCGACAGCTTCGCGGCCCAGAGCGCCAGCTACGCCGACCTGCTCAACGATCTGAAGGGCAGCGAGCTCGGAGTGAAGCTGAGCATCGCCAGCTCCATCTTCGCTCAGAGTGGTGTCGAGTTCGATCAGGACTTCCTCGGCACCTGCTGGAACGAGTTCAAGGCCGAGGTCGAGGTCAGTGACTTTACCGACCCGAAGACCCTGGAAGCCATCAACAAGTGGTGTTCCGACAGGACCGACGGTAAGATCACTTCGATCCTCGACGAGATCGACCCGCTGATTTTCATGCACCTGCTCAGTGCAGTCTCCTTTAAAGGTGTTTGGACCATTGAATTTAACAAGAACGAAACTACCGACGAAGACTTCGAGGCCGCGACCGGCACGAAGAGGTGTCCGTTCATGTGCCGATACGGAGCAATGGAGTTCTGTCGGAACATCGACTATGAACTTGTCGCATTGCCTTTTGGCGAGGCGGAGCGCATCAAGCTGTATGTCTTCCTTCCCAGCGTTGGCAAAACGCCAGAGGACATGTTGAGAGTCCTAGACAACGACTTTTACAAGAAGGCACTTTCACAACTGTATCGACACGACGGCAGTCTAAGTCTACCTCGCTTTCGGCTCGAATACTGCAATCAGCTCGATGCCTCTTTGGCAGCGCTGGGCATGGAAACTGCGTTTGGAAGAACTGCCGACTTCTCCGGCATGGGTGGAGGCTTTAGTGGAGTGCACATCAAGGGAGTCCAGCATAAGACTGTGGCAATCTTCGACGAAGATGGCTGTAGAGCGGCGGGCAGCGAGGATGTTGGCGAAGGTTTCGAATGCATGCCGTGGGTTGTGAAGATTAACCGTCCGTTCGTTGTGGTCATCGGTGACTCGGATACGGGCGCCGTAATCTTCGCGGGCGTCGTTTATAATCCGTAGGCGATCGCTCTTGTCGCTACACCGCCGCTAGTGCCGCAAATGTGAATCGGAAGCGGAGCTAATCGCTGTTCTCCCGATTCGGGGCGACAAACAGCCAAGCCGGCTGTTTGTCACCATATTGTTCTTGCGACATAGTTAAACCATGAAAGAAGACTCGATAATGTGCGCGCAGTGCTGACTCAAAGGAGACTGCAATGATGTTCGAATCGAAAGAGGCGCTATCCGCCTACCTTCGTGACCACGGGGATCTGACGCGTTTGAGGGTAAGCGAAAGCCCCGGACTGACTGGCTTGCCGTCGCTACCGCCATCGCTGAGCGACTTGGAGCTATGCATCGGTTCCTGGATCACGAGTCTACCACCACTTCCAGG
>CAZISK010000044.1:0-17562 GCA_964541355.1 uncultured Candidatus Obscuribacterales bacterium | reverse complement strand
ATCGCATGACCAGGATGTTCTTTGAGTTAAACATGCTGGGTCACCGCGACAGTTTTGTTGGCCTCGGGGAGATTGAACGATGGTGGCTCGCCCAACCATTCCGTCTCCATTACGAGCGCCACGACCTTGTCCTTGAGACCATCGGGAAGGTCGAGACGGACGAAGTCCTTTTCAGTTGTGACTACATAACTGGCCCTGGAAGAGTTGACCTTAGTCTCCAGCTTTTCTAAATCGGCACTCGAAAACCAATGGTGGTCAGGAAAGGCGCTCAGGGCGACGACCTCTGCACCAAGCTGTTTGATGGAGTCGACGAATGACGCTGGTTTTGCGATACCGCAAAGTGCCACCACTTTGTGTCCGGTGACCTCCGATGGGCTCAACGGTTTGTCCGCCCTCAGATATGCCGGTCTAAATCGGCACATCGAAACGTCAGCCTCCGGAGCGTATCTGGCGATCAAGCTCTGGAATCGCCGAATTCTCTCTGGCTCAGGATAGAGCGGCACTTTGCTGATTATTATGTTGGTCGCCCGGCCAAGTGCGGTCATCGGTTCACGCAGACGGCCAGCTGGAACTAAGAGATCATCGAGAGTCTCGTTATAATCCAAAACTACGACGTCGACGTCGCGCCTGAGCTTCAGGTGCTGAAATCCATCATCGAGGATTATTACATCACAGTGGAATTCTCGCATTGCAATTTCAGCTGTCTTGCTGCGAGATTTTCCGGAAATTACTACAGCGGCAGGCACCGCCTGAGCCATCATGAACGGTTCATCTCCGGCTTCCTGGCAGGTTGAAAGGATCTTCTCGCCGTTGCTCACGACTGTATAGGGAGACGATGACTTTCTTTTGTAGCCCCGAGAGAGGATAGCGACTCGATTGCCTTCGCCGATCAAACGCTCGGCCAGATCGATTGTGATAGGCGTTTTTCCCGTGCCTCCGACCGATAGATTTCCTACGCTTATGACGGGAACATCAGGTTTCGCCCTATCAAGCCAGCCGTCGGCATAGGCCTTCAGGCGCGCGTAGCCGCAAGCGCCATAGACGAAAGACGCCGGTGTCAGCAACGTGCGCGTCACAGGGTTGCCTATGATTTTCGAGTAGAGATCTTCAAACATGCGAAGCTCCCATTGAAACAAGTCTTCGCCGATTTTTGTCGGTATCGTCCATCAGGCTGTCGATGACAATGATTGTGCGGCCTACGGCACCCTGATTCTCAGTTATCCACTGCCGGCCTTTGTTGCCGAGTTCTCGGGCTGTCTGAGGCTTGAGGAGGAATGCTTTCAACCGTTGACAGAGCTCATCTTCGTCAGCCACCAGAACGAGGGCTCCCAGCTCGGTCAGGGCGTTGGCTGTGTCTTTCGTTTTATGGACGTGTGGACCGCATAGGGTGGGTACCGAGTAGGCGTACGGCTCGAGCAGGTTATGACCGCCGACTTTAGCAATGGTCCCGCCGACGAAGGCTACGCTTGCAATGGAGTAAACGCGGGAGAGAATGCCCAAACCATCAAGGATGTAAACGTCATTCTCAGCTTCGAGCTTTTCCTTCATGCTGTATCTCTTAGGAACAAAGCTTTGCTCTCTGACGATATCTGCGACTCGCTCGAAGCGCTCCGGATGTCGAGGAGCCAGAACCAGTCTCGGGAGCGGCCCGTTGCCGCCATTCTTTTTGTAGTCACTAAGCAGTTTTCTGTGACAGTTCAATAACGCGCTCTCTTCGCCTTCATGCGTCGACCCTGCCACTACGACGAATTCGTTGTTGCTACCGGCATTGATCAGCTTCGAAATGGATTCTTGATCGGCACCATTGGCGGTGGCGATGCCGTCCAGTTTCAGGTTGCCGGTGACCGTCACAGGAAGGTCATCTCCAGCAACAGCACGATACCTCGCGGCCTCGCTGTCGGACTGCACGGCCAGATGATCGAGCTTCCTGAGGATCGGTCCGAACAAGAACTTCCAACGCTTGTAGCCGCGTGCTGACTTCGGTGACATGCGACCGTTGACCGTGATTATCCTCACTCCGAGATTCTTGCATTCTGTGACGAAGCCGGGCCAGATCTCTGTTTCTGCAATTATTACGAGTCTGGGCTTGAGCGTGTCCAGCCAGGGTCGCGTCGCCCAAGGCAGATCGAACGGAAAGTAGAAAACAGTCGCTTCGCTCGCCAGATGTTGTTGCGCGAGCGTCTGACCGGTCAAAGTCGTAGTCGATACAGCCAGCGGTATGCCTGGGTACCTGATCCTCAACTCTTGTATAAGCGGCTTGACGGCGTTGAACTCGCCTACGGATACGCTATGAATCCAGATACACCCTTCATTTTTACGGTCTTTGACGATCTGGGGAATCAGACCGAACTTTTCTTTGAGTCCCGCCCTCGCTTTCTTTTGTAGCAATAAAAAGGGACCGGCGAGCGCCAGAACGAGAAATACAAAAAAGTAATAAACCGAAATCACTTGATGCTCGACAAAGCTCGTCGGTCCACTCGATACTGAAAAAAACTTCGGCAAGGACGAGGAAAGGACACTCGTTCTTCTTGTTTGAAAGGCCGAATCGAAGCCTCAGAGAAAGCGCAAGAAGCTTATTCTATAGCAAGTCGAGGGCGTCGACATCTACAGCCAGGGAAAGTTGTTTAGGAACTTTCTTATTCCTGAGAAACTGTAACAGGCTGTCCATTACACGCTCGTCACCTTTGACTTTTATGAGCAAATGGTAGCGAAACCGGTTCTTTACCTTTTCGATCAAACAGGGGCTCGGTCCCAAGATCTGGACTGTCTCGCCCGGTGTATTGTCGCCGATGACCAGGCTGAGCTCCTCTGCCAGTCTCTCCAGCCCAAACTCGACATCAGCCGGATCCGGTCCCTGGAGGACGGTACGAATAATCCTGCTGAACGGTGGATATGCGAAGGCTTCTCTGGCTTTTACCTCGCTGTCGAAGTAGCTGTTGTAATCGTGGGTCTTTGCCCATTCCAGCACCTTGAGGTCCGGATTATATGTTTGTAAGATGACCAGACCAGGCTTATGACCCCGACCGGCGCGACCGGCCACCTGGCTGAGCAGCTGGTAGCCCCTTTCCGTGGAGCGGAAGTCCGGCATATTGAGCGCTGCGTCCGCGACCAGCACACCGACGAGGGTGACATTGGCCACGTCCAGCCCTTTTGCGACCATCTGAGTGCCGATCAACACGTCGGCCTCTCCCGAGCTGAAGTCCTCGAAAATCTCGCGATAGGCGCCTTTCTTTTGTGTGACATCGCTGTCGAGGCGGAGAGTTCGAACACCGGGAAACTTTTGCCTTACCGTCTCTTCGACCTGCTGGGTGCCCAGACCGTACTCTTTGATAAAAGGGCTCTTGCAAGATGGGCAAGTGCTGAATGAATAGCGCTCGTATCCGCAATGGTGGCAAGCCAGAAATCCTCCTGGTGTCTGAGAATGCGATGAAGCGCTCGGCATCTTGGTGACGCTGTGCTTGTGAAACACCAGGGAAACGCTGCAATTTTTGCAGTGGGCAACGTAGCCGCATGCCCTACAAAAAACATGACTGGCATAGCCGCGCCGATTCATCAGCAGAATAATTTGCTCTTTTTGCTCCAGGCGCTTTTCTATCGCCTTGGCCAGTGAAAGTGACAGGATGGAACGATTTCCCAGACTGAGCTCCTGTCGCATATCGACAATTTTTACGTCCGGCATCGCTTGCTTATGCACTCTTTGCGGCAGCTCGAGCACTCGCGAAAGCTCCCGAGCTTTGTAATTGGTGCTGACATCGGGCGTGGCGCTGCCGAACAAGACCAGGGCACCATGGCGTCTGGCCTTTTCCAGCGCCACCTCCTTGGCGTTGTATCGAGGGCTGGGAGTGCTTTGCTTGTAGCTGCCGTCGTGCTCTTCGTCAAGGATGATAATGCCTAGATCGGGAACGTGCGCGAGGATGGCCGAGCGTGCCCCTAATAGAACCGAGACCTGCCCGCTGCGGAGCCTACGCCAGGTATCGTAACGCTCACCAGCGCTGATAGCGCTGTGCCAGATCGAGACAAGGTCGCCAAATCGGTCTTTGAGCCTGGCTGCAAGCTGTGGTGTCAAACTGATCTCTGGTACCAAGAGCAGTGCAGTTCGCCTGTGATTGAGCGCTTCCTCTATCAGTCGAAGATAAACCTCCGTCTTGCCGGATCCGGTGACGCCGTGTAATAGCCATGGGTCGGGAGCATGTTGGTGTCCATCGGCAATGACCTTTTGGAGCTCCTTCGTCAGGACGGCAACAACGTGAGCCTGATCCGCCGTGAGCTCGGGGCGCGGGCCCTTTGACTTCGTGGTGGCGAAGCTATCCATCGGATTTCTTACGACTTCCTCTTCTACCAGCTGGACTATGCCGTGGGATTGCAAGCGCTGGATGGTACTATATGTGGTGTGGGCTGTTTTCAACAACTCGGGAAGGCTCATAGCGCCATTATTTCTCAGCAGTATTGTCGCAATCTGCTCTTGTCGCTTTGACTTCGCTTCGCCTGCGCCAAGCACGATCTGGGTGACTGTCTTTGGTGCAGTCTTAGCGCTGGTCTCGACCTGAACTTCGACCATACCTTCCTGTTTTAAAAAGCTCAGCGCTTTGAAGAATTGAGCTGATGTCTTCTTTGTAGTACGAGAAAAGCGCTGCCTCGCGGTTGCTATGGCCAGACCGCGGGCACCGGCGCTCTCCATGACATGAAGCAAGCCCAGCGCTTGTGGATCTCTCAATTCCAGAGCGGATTTTTTCCTGGCGAAATCCTCCGATTTTGCCTCGCCGCACAGCCTCAAGACGCGCTTGACCCTTGGCGCCAGGCTGGCTGGCAGAGCCGCCTGTACAACATCGCTCAAGCGAGCGCACGATTTGAAAGCAATCCAACCGAGAAAGTCGATGTATTCCTTATCGAAAAGAGGATCGGGCTCGAGGACTTCAGCAATCTCCTTGATCTTGAACTCCGACGAGCAGCTATTCTTGAGAGCGACTACATATCCGCCCACCGTGTCTTGATTTCCGAATGGCACGAGCACCTGAGCGCCGACAAAGACATCGTCGATGAGATACTCCGGCACTGCATAGGTGAACAGGCGATCTTTTAAATCGCGAGTCTGGAGATCTATGACTATTTCTGCGAAGACTGGGGCGAGCACCTTCCAACTCCAAACGGAAACTCGACTTTGGCTGTGAGCGCTTCTATCAAAGTATAGATTGCTGGTCATAAGGTTACCCTCGCGTGAGCAACAACTGCCTATTTCTTTAAACGTTGATGAGGGCAAAAAAGTTCAATCGTTTTTGTAGTTGACTGGACGGCTGATTTCGCCTTATCGCAAGGCACTTTCTCGAGACGATGCCAGGCTGGAGTTCCGTTCCGGTTGCCCGGATGAAACGCTCATTCGGTATGCGGATGCCGATCTCGGCTTGTTGAATATTATTTTATGTGATGGGCCTGCTGGATATGTCTTGGTGACTCTGGCAGTTTTGGCTAAGTAACGGAGGACCTTTCGGGCTACACACTGAAAGCTAAATGTAAGAATAAATCATAGTAATTGCTAAACTAGCCACCTGAAGGAAATACGGCTCGAGAGAGCAGTCCTTATGACTTTGAGTCCTGACAGCGGCGACTTTGTTCAGTACTTCAAGTCCACCAGGTTAGCGTGTAAGTAGCCGATGACGACTAGACCTTAACGCCCCACTTCCTGGTCAACTGCTGTCCGACCTCGAGCATACGGGGCTCGAGGTCTAAGATGTATTCTCGAAGCCACGAGTGGTTCTGATGTAGGTTGAGCAATTGGTCTTTTGCCCAGATTGCATCTCGATCTTCGGACAACAGGTTGAGAAGATTGTCCTGATAGAGCAGCAGATCCATTTTGTCCTGGCTCGACTCCTGTTGCGAAATTGGCTCCGATAAAGGCGATCGAGAGTGGTGACTTTCTTCGGTGCAAAATCTTCCAGACGATCTTTCTCTTGTTTGTAGGCTCGATATTGACTTTAATTTGCGAAACTCATTTGCAAATCCTCGTTGCTCTTCTTTGTTGGAAAACGTGTTTCCGAGCCTTTCCAGGATGACGGTCCGGAGTTTCGGGCAGCTCTCTATTACGCGCGGAAGGTAATCGAATAGCGCTTCCGGCACAGGTCCGTCATGTGTATCTCTTCGTATGGGAGCCTGCGCGTATCCCTGGCTGGACGTACTAAAGGAGCCTCCAGATACATGAATCTCCATCACCCTGTCCAGGGGGTAGGAATCGACGAGCTCGAAAAAGGGAATCTTGAAGTTAATAGATTGGCAGTAAAGATTGTGAATGTCTAAAACCAGAAATCCCTCGACCGGAGCGAGCAGTTGGTCGAGGAACCGGCCCTGCTGAGCAACATCTAGAGGACTGAATGCCAGTGCAAGATTTTCTAAACCGACCGGACACTTTACGATATCGGCAATCTTCCGAACATTGTCCCTTCCTATAGCCAGTGCAGCATCACAAAGGGGCACCGGCAGCGGTGCGTTAATAAAATATTGTCCCGCTCGAGCCAATCCGAAATGCTCGGAGATGTGAGCGTACTGTCGCTCGTTGACCTCTTTCTCCAGTCTGGCCAGCCAGCTTTCGTGGATATTGCTCCAGCGCGCGGAAAGCGCGGAGTATTGAACGCCATGACCGCTCAGTCTTCCGCGCTGACCGAAATAGCTAAGAATCTCACTGAGCCAGGATGGCACGCCTCGATCGCTCCAACCCATGTCGAAGGACCATTCCACCCAATCGACCAATCCATCCTCGAATAAAGGATAGGTTGAATCGGCGAAATCGTTTTCCGGCATTAGTGACAGACCGGCAAGAATTTGATGCTTCATTGCTCTTCCAGGGGAATAGCCAATTTTAACCCATGCCGCATCCCGGGCAGGGTTCTCGGAACATCGGCTGCGGCATTGATTGTGTCGGGTGGGTGGAGCAGACGCCTTGTGGAGCGGTGTTCTTCTGGAAGTGTCCCCATACTGCGCCGGCAATGGAAGCTATCGCCATTATTACGAACGAAAGACACACGATTCCGGCTCCGCGGCGTTCGCGTCCTCTCATCGAACTCAACACTTTATCGCTTAACTTCATAGTCTCGCCCTCGTCCTTCATGCTTATATATTCCATGATAAGCGAGTAGGTCACACTTGTGACGTTGGATTGAACCTGGACAGTTTCAGGGTTTTCACCAGTTGCTATTCGGTCTCTTGCCGGCCAGCTCCTCGCCAAGCGATTGGCAATGGGGCAGAAGCAGATTGAAAACATCGCGGAACGCCTGTTCATCCGAAAAATAAGGATCCGGCACATCGCCGTCCGGGACTATGCGACGGATTTTATGATGAACCGACTTTGGTGCCATGGCCTCGAGCGACTGCTGATGAGCTTTCTCCATGACCACGATCAGATCGAATCGATCAAAATCGTCAAGAGTAATCTGGCGCGCGCGGTGTTGGGCAATGTTGATTCCCATCGATCTGGCGACGTTTATCGCCCGACGGTCCGCCGGTTGACCGACATTGAAGTTGGCCGTGCCGGCCGATTCTACCTCTGCGTCTATACCAAGCTTGTCGAATACGTCTTCCATGATGCCGGCAGCAATTGGTGATCTGCAGATATTTCCCAGGCAGACGAATAATATGTTCACGCAGCCTTATCGGCAGATATCCGCCGCCTATTAGTAGTCCTGCTTCAGCACGACCCAGAGCTCTTTTCTATCCGTATCGATGACGCCTATTTCGAAATCTTTGTCCGGACTCGATGGCGGACAGATATAGACCGGAGATTTGGGATCAAGCAAACCTTGGCCAGCTGTCGATCGCATGAAGAAATAGCCGTTCTTGACATTTTCTATGTTCTGCAGTTCGCAGTGGTGGAAGCGATCAATCTCTTGCATCGTGATGAAATATCGATTGTTGAGCGGAAGTTTCGCCCACTTCGTCTCAACTTCGACACTTTTCATGTACTTGTCGAATTCATCGCCCTTGAATTTGAAATGCGCTCTTATGGTCAAGTTCGGACGCCCGAAGACGGAAGTCCTTGGCGGCTTGCACCAGTAGGAGTCTATCTCCGTAGATGAAGGAATGTTGAAGTGATTCCTTATGTCGCCGGCATCGAGCATCGACAACGGTGAGCTGGAGCAACTGGATAACGAGACAATAAGCCCAATTAGAGCCAACAACCTGCCTCGCATCTTCACCCCTTTTCCAGCGTATTACAGATGATCTATTTGATCGTGGGGAAGGGACTTGTTGCCTCCCTTAGGATCAAAACAATTTTAGCTTAACCGATCACATATTTTTGCCAGCTCGATTCACCAATCGCAGTATGTTTCGAAATTTCAAAATGAACATGCGATAGGGGACGTCTGGGGACGATCCTGAGACCCATTCCGGCCTCTTTCGGGGTGCGATCACCTTTCTTGACATTGCACTTCAAGCAAGCTGCTGCAACATTATCCCAGGAATCGATGCCGCCTCTGGAGCGAGGAATGATGTGATCGATTGTGAGATCCGGCCGCCTGACGCCGCAGTATTGGCACGTGTAATTGTCTCTGTGCAGGATGTTGCGCCTTGACAAGCTGATCTCTTTGTAAGGAATCTTGACGTAATGCCTGAGTCGAATGACCGTAGGCAGCGGGATATCGGCGTAAATCACCCTGCCATTGTGTTCAATTTGCTCAGCTTTGCCCTTCAGCAAGAGTACGACAGCACGCCGCCATGTACATATGTTAAGCGGCTCGTATGAAGCATTGAGTACCAAAACCTTCGACAAGACTCACCTTAAGACACTGATTAATGAGGATTCACGTAGATTTATTATAACTATCGGGCGGCGTAGTTGTCCATAAATACAGTTCTGACGCGGGTTATGCTAAAATGTCTGGATTGTCCTCAAGGCCGGTACGGGTCGCTCCCGTCCGCGCAGGTGCTTGTCGCCTCATTGCGGAGAGCTACCAGTATCTATTAAGCATGTGCTTAGTAGGTCCTTGGGGATATAATGCCTCGGATTGGATGCCCTCGTGGCTTCACGAAGCGCTACAGAAAAGCGCTAAATATAATTTGAGGCCCGATTTCCCTGAAGTACTTACACAACAACAACTAGATTGGATTAAGGTCGGACCCGCATGATTCAACTAAGAGAGGAGATAAACCAAGCCTTGCCAGTAGCATCGATGAGACAACTCTTGGAAGCGGGCGTACATTTTGGTCACCAGACCCGAAGGTGGAACCCGAAAATGCGCCAGTACATCTATGGAGAGCGCAACGGAATTTACATTATCGACCTGGAGCAGACCAGCAGAGCGCTCGATAAAGCTTGCGAATTCGTTCGACAGGCTGCTCAGGCCAGAAAGAACATTGTTTTTGTTGGCACCAAAAAGCAAGCCGCCGACATTGTGGAAGAAGAAGCAAGACGCTGCCATTCTCACTACGTCAACCGTCGTTGGCTTGGTGGCATGCTGACAAATTTCGAGACCATTCGGCTGCGCGTCAATCGTTTGAAAGAGCTCGAAGAAATGCGGGAATCCGGAGATTTCTTCAGACGCGGCAAAAAAGAACAGGCCGTTCTTAACCGCGAACTCGAGAAGCTTGAGAAGTCGCTCGGCGGCATCAAGACGATGAGAGGGCGCCCTGACGTGCTCTTCATCATCGATCAAAAACGAGAGCTCATTGCAGTTGCAGAAGCCGTGAAGAGTGGTATACAGACCGTCGCTATCGTAGATACCAACTGCGATCCAGAAGGTATCACCTATGTGATCCCTGGCAACGATGATTCGATCCGCTCCATTCGTCTAATCACCAGCCGTATTGCCGATTCGATTATCGAAGGGCAACAAGCTAGAGGTGGCGGTGACGATCACGAGGTACAAGAGGTTCGCGCGACCAAGAGACATTCATTGGACGCACCGATCGAAGAGGAAGAAAGCGAAGAAGTTGTCGATGACACCGACAAGGAAATGGCTTCCAGTCTGGTTGGTGGACCTGCCGCTGAAGACGACACTGAAGAAGAAGGTAACTAGTTTGGAGAATGAAGCTCACTAGCTTCAATTGTTGAGGGAGATATGGTGAAAATGGCTGAAATTACCGCTTCGATGGTTAAGGAACTGAGAGAAAAATCCGGAGCGGCAATGATGGATTGTAAAAAGGCGCTGGTAGAGACTTCCGGCGACTTCGACAAAGCCTTCGAATGGCTGCGTCAGAAGGGTGCTGCCACTGCAAGCAAAAAAGCTTCCAGAGCGACTTCCGAAGGAATCGTTGTGGGAAGAGTTTCTCCTTGCGGAAAGAAAGCCAGTCTGGTCGAGCTCAATTGCGAAACCGACTTCGTCGCTCGCAATGAAGAGTTTGTTGGAATTGCCAATCGCATTGCCGATATCGCTCTTTCAAGCAAAGCCAAGAGCCCCGAAGCGCTCTTGGAGCAAAAAGCTGATGGCAAGACGATCTCCGAGCAAATCACCGAAGGTATCGCCAAAACCGGCGAGAACATCGTGATCAAGCGGGTTGAGTACTTCGAAGTCGAAGGTCCTGGTTTGATCGGTCTTTATGTCCACGCGCTGGGCGGCAAGATGGGTGCGCTCGTCGAGTTGAAAGCAACCGCGGATGTTTGCTCCGAATCCGGACAAGCCTTCGCTCGGGAGCTTGCGATGCACATCGTCTCTTCTAAGCCTGAGTTCCTGACTAAAGATCAGATTCCTCAGCATATTGTTGAAGACGAGCAACGTATCGAAGCCGGAAAGGCCGACCTTGCCGGTAAGAAAGAAGAGATCAAAGAGAAAATCATCGCCGGTCGCGTCGAAAAGAATCTGGCAGAGCGCTGCCTGACTCTCCAACCGTTCGTCAAAGATCCTTCTCAGACGGTCGAAGCCTGTCTTCAAGCCAAGGCCAAAGAGCTGGGCGCAACCTTGACCCCGATTCGCTACTCTCTCTTTATTTTGGGAGCAGGCGAAGAGGCAAAAGCCGAGTAATCAAGAAGCGAAGATATCGATTCTTAAAATGCATGAAGAAACCGGGTGCCGCAGGTGCCCGGTTTTCAATTTGATGGATCTAAACGAGGCTGTAGCCATTAGAATGTCTGTCTGGAAGAGGGTAGCGGGAAGCGATATGATCTACCACGGTCGTAAAACCTGTGGAGATAGGCGCTCCAAGGTCATTTACAATGTCAGAATCAGAAACACAGTACAAACGTATTTTATTGAAACTCAGTGGTGAAGCGCTTCAAGGTGAGAAGGGCTTCGGTATCGACCTGCGTGTGATCAACGGCATCGCAGAGGAAGTAGTGAAAGCCAAGGACCTCGGCGTCCAGATCGCCATCGTCATTGGCGGCGGAAATATATTCCGTGGAGTGCAGGGAGCGGCAGAGGGAATGGATAAAGCTGCTGCCGACTACGTCGGCATGCTTGCCACCATCATGAACTGCCTGATTATGGGCGAAGTTCTCAACTCCAAAGGGGTCGACACTCGTGTGCAAACTGCCATCGCCATGCCTGCAGTAGCCGAACCATTTATACGATTGCGCGCTATTAGACATCTAACGAAGGGTCGAGTAGTAATCTTTGGTGGTGGTACTGGAAATCCGCACGTCACGACGGATACCGCGGCTGCATTGCGCGCTGCCGAAATTAAGGCAGATGTTATCTTGATGGCAAAAAACAATGTGGATGGCGTTTATAGTGATGATCCCAAGAGGAATCCTGATGCCAAGAAGATTGGGAGAATCGGATTTGATGATTTAATCAAACAGGATTTGCGGGTCATGGATGCCTCAGCCGTAGATCTCTGTAAACAGAACAGCATTCCAATAATCGTGTTTGACTTCAATAAGCCTGGCAGCATCGAACAGATAGTGCGTGGAGAAAAAATAGGTACCCTGGTCGGTTCGCGTCTTGGAGGACGATCATGAGCAGCACAGCAGCGACAACGGATGAAGTTCTATCCTCTGGCGAGGACAGAATGAAAAAATCAATCACAACCCTAAAGACAGAGTTCCTGGCAATCAGAACTGGAAGAGCGAATCCTTCCCTGCTCGATAGGATCGAGGTCGACTACTACGGTACGCCTACAGCGCTGAAGAGTCTTGCCAATATCTCGACGCCTGATGGTCGATCCCTTGTAATCCAGCCTTATGACAAGACCGCTCTGAAGTCGATTGAACAAGCCATTCATAAGTCCGATCTTGGTCTGACACCCAACAATGATGGCTCGGTGGTTCGCATCAATATTCCGGTCCTGACGGAAGAGCGACGTAAAGATTTGACCAAGCACGTGAAAAAAGTTGGTGAGGAAGCCAAGGTTGCGATCCGAAATATTCGACGCGACTGTGACCAGGACCTCAAGAAATTCAAGGATAAAGGGGTTTCTGAAGATGATTTGAAGCGCAAAGCTGAGCTACTTCAAAAGATGACAGATAAGTACATCACTGAAGTAGATAAGGCTATAAAGGATAAAGAAAGCGAAATAATGGAGATCTAAAGCGGAGGCTTTTATCAATGTGTGGGATCGTTGGCTATCTAGGATCGAATCACGCGGCTCCTGTTCTTCTTTCCAAGCTCAGGGTGCTTGAGTATCGTGGCTATGATTCCGCAGGCGTTGCTGTGATAGAAGGCGGCCGCCTGAACGTCTTAAAGGCGGTCGGCAAGCTCAATAACCTCGAGATGCTTCTGCAAAAAGAGCGTCCCGTAGCCACAGTCGGCATTGGTCACACGCGCTGGGCGACCCACGGCAGCCCCACCGACGCGAACGCGCATCCTCATGTCAATCAAAGCGGCACGCTTGCAGTAGTCCACAACGGGATCATAGAAAACTACAGCGAGCTCAAGACCACTCTGATTGAGAAAGGCTTCGAGTTTGTGTCTGATACCGACACGGAAGTGGTGGCACATCTTTTATCCTACGAATTTGAAACGGACGGTGATCTCCTTCAAGCGATTCTAAGAACTGTTTCTCAGATGGATGGTGCATATGCACTGGGCATCGTGAGCCAGACTTCACCCGATCGGATATACGCTGTTAATCACCACTATTCGCTTACCGTCGGTCTAGGTGAGAAAGAGAGTTTTCTCGCCTCCGACTCGGCAGCGGTAAGGCAGTACACCAATCGTATCCTGCGTCTCGAGCAGTCCGAGATTGCCGAGATTCGTAGAGATGGCGTTCGGCTCTTTTCATTTGATGGGGTAGAAGCTCATCGCGAGCCGATCTCGGTTGAGGCTGGTGCTTACAAGATTGACAAGGAAGGCTTCAAGCATTTCCTGCTCAAAGAGATACATGAGCAGCCTCTGGTTCTCCGCCAGACCCTGAGCAAATATCTATTGGGTGCGGAGCGTGAAGTTAATTTCAACGTGGAGAGCTTCTCGCCGGACGTGGCCGGCATGTATGGAGTTCACCTTACCGATGAAGAGATTCTATCTATCGATCGTGTGCAGATCGTTGCCTGTGGAACTGCTTACCATGCCGGTATGGTCGGTAAGTATGTGATCGAGGAGCTCTGCGGGATTCCTGTCGAGGTCGACATCGCATCCGAAGTTCGTGGAAGAAAACTGTTGGGCAACAGCCGGACGTTAACCATAGCGGTAAGCCAGTCCGGTGAAACCGCCGATACTCTGGCGGCAATCAAAGATGCCATCGGCAATGGTTCCTTCACCCTTGGTATTACCAATCGACCAGACTCGCACCTGGCGCAGCTGACAAAGAATTTGATCGTCACCGAATGCGGTATTGAGGTTTCGGTAGCGGCCACAAAAACTTATTCGGCACAGCTTATCTGCTTCTACTTGCTTGCCATTTATCTGGCTGAGAAGCGTGGTTCGATAACGAAAGAACGCGCTCGAAAACTGAAAGTCGAATTGAGCAAGATTCCTGCGGTCATCGAGCAGATGCTCGGTCGAGAAGAGGAGTACAAACGTGAATCGCTCAAGCTCGCCGATGCCGAGGACGTAGTATTCATTGGTCGCGGATTCAATTATCCAACCGCTCTTGAAGGTGCTCTAAAACTGAAAGAGCTTAGCTACATCCATGCTTCCGGCTATGCTGCCGGTGAGCTCAAACATGGACCGATAGCAGTACTTGATTCGTCGGTACCGGTTATTACCGTGCTCGTTCCCGGCCGAGTCTACGAAAAGACGCTTTCCAACGCCCAGGAATCACGGGCTCGCAATGCGCGTATGGTGGCAGTTGCCGTTGACGGTGATGAACAGGCGCCGAAGACGTTCGACCATATCTTCAGAATTCCTCCAGTCGATGAGCTGTTGAGTCCGATCGTCACGGTCGTACCGTTGCAATTGCTATCGTATTTTGTTGCTGATTTCCTGGGTAAGGATGTCGATCAGCCAAGGAATTTAGCCAAATCAGTGACGGTTGAATAACCTCACTGGCTCCCGGAAGGAACTGGAAGAATGAGGACGGGACGTGTCACAAACTCGTCCCGTCGTTCGCCCCAAAATTTTTTGTGTCTATCTATTTGCCTGCCAGAGTCGCAATTCCAATGACGAGCAGTAAGCCACCAAAGAGTATGCCGACAGTTTCGCCAATCTGGTAGAGGTTCATATCAGGCGGGCAGATTGACAGAATCCAATAGCCCGCGACCACCGCGAGACAGAGAACCACAACCACCATCACAACCTTTTTCATTTCGTACTCCTAAGTTTTTTTGACGACAAGAGCCGCTGAGCGAGAAGATGCGCGCTTCTGGAACAGGCGTGTTCGGTGTTATTCGATGTTAAAAAGCCGTTCCACTTGAACACTTTCAGAGTAACCCTGCATTGTGACCAAAGTCGGACTAGCAGACTTCGAATCGCTTCAGTTTTACAGGAGGTGCTTGCTTTGCGGTTTTGTAGTGAACTTGATTGAGCGTGCCACCATTTTGCGACACAAAAGTAACAGAAATGTCGAGGCCTGGATATCTCGAATCCAGCGATAGTAACTCGGCGTCAACGTTGAACTTTCAACACAGATTCGCGTTGATGTGGAGTTTGACGAGCGGATAAATGACCAAAATGTTTTGCATAGAATAGGTTCGTCTATGCCGAAGCCTCCAATTGGGGATCTTCCGACAAAAGCGACCAAAAAATCTCTGAGCTGTCCCGACGGATCGGCTCATGAGGAAAAGTTTGGATATTTTAAGGCCGGGCTTGTCGGCGCAGGTATTTTTGGGGGAGGGAAGATCCCTTTAGACCGCATCTTCGCTTGACAACGCCAAGCAAGGATCATATAGTTTAGGCACCTTTAATTTATGGCCCTTACTAGAGATATTGTTATTTGTCCTTTTCTTATAGTGTTAAATCAATTGGCGTAGTCTTTGGACAGATAACTGGCGTGTGTTGGCGGAGATGAATAATGCCACTGTTTGATAAAAACGATGTTCAAATCGAGTCCTTTCCGTATGAGATTCACCATAACGGACGTGAAGCGCCGGAGCTAGCTTGCCCGCGGTGTGGCCACGTTCAACCCAGGCGTAAGCGGGTGGTCTGCGCAAGCTGTAACCACTTGATCCCTACCGAGAAGTGCCGGCAAAGCTGGACGGATCTGCAATCGACGCCTACAGACAGCTATCGAAAGATGGCACAAGTGTTTTTTGACGAAGGCAAGACCAGGGACTTCAAGAGCGCTCGTGGCAACTTTGGCTGGAAAGTCTTCATCCGCAACGTATTTGTCACGGTACTGCTTGCTGCGGTGCTTGTGGTCCCTTCCGTGCTTGGATTGAAGGCCTACCTCGGCGAAAAAGACTGGAAAAAGGTGGAAGCGAAGTTCGATGCCACAGTCGGACCAGTCGTAAAGCGCTTCGATCAATCTCGTACTCAGGTGGCTATCAAACCTGAGCAGAAGGCTCCTGTTGTAGATAAGAAGCCAAAGCACGAAAATCGTAAACACCACTAGCTCCTACCCATGTGCTGGTATCAAACGATTTCCTCGACCTTCGAGGTAGTTCAGTCGCGCTGAGGAATCTAGACGCGAGAACTGCTTGCCCGGTCGGGTTCTTTCTATATCGAGACAATTCAGTGAGGAGGCGAAGACGTCAAAGTGTGGGCGAGTTGCTGCCTTCTGACAGCTGCGGCGGCTCTTCTTCGACAATCTTAGGAGTGATAAGAAGCATCAGCTCGGTTCGATTGCGGCCTTTGAACGTGGTTCTGAAGAATGCGCCCAGAACTGGCATTTCGGCGAAGTAGGGCACCTTGGATAGTATCGCTGCCTCTTGCTCAGTGAATAATCCGCCAATGGTAATCGTCTGTCCGTCTTTGATCCTGATCTCCTGCGTGATAATGTCGCGGACGTTGAGCAGCGTTACGGTGGTCTGGTTGGCGCCGGCGCCGAATGTTTGAGGTGCGCCGAGTGGGGTTGAGACTTGAGGTCGAATTCTTACGCGCACGAAGCCATCTTCCGTGATTTTCGGCAGCACGTTGAGGAAAATGCCGGCCTTTGCCAATTCGACGTTGGTTGTAACTACGCCAAGGCTGACTGTCGAGGTCACTTTGTGTACGACTTCGTTGGCGATTGTAATCAGCGCTTCTGTGTTGTCTACGACAACCAGGCTGGGGTTGGCGATTACCTTTGCTTTGTTGGTTTGTAGCAGGAGCTGGAGGTTCAAATTGACTGCGGTTGGCATGGTGGCAATGTTGGCTGCGCCACCACCGCTGCCACCAAGAGTCAGGAAGTCGAATCCGCTGGCGGAGCTGGGCACAGGTTGAACACCGGCAATGCTTGGGAATACTGTCGGCAATAGGGAGCCGACCAAGCCGCTGAATGCCGACCCAGAACCTGCTGGCGTTACGCTGTTGCCGGTGAATGGTATTGAAGGTAGTACCGGGTTAGGAATGCCGTTGGCAGGGCTTCCCAGACCGGGAAGGAACGAGAGCAGTGGAGCAGAGGATTTGACCATGATGGACGCAGACTCTACCTGTCCTTGAATATTGAATGTGCTTCCCAGAAGTCGGACACCCTGATTGGTGAGTTCGACCAGCGATGCCTGAATGTGGACTTGCTTAGGCCTGCGATCGAGCATGTGGATGGCTTCCTCTGCAATGAGGACATCATGCTCCGTGCCTACTACGATGACCTGACGACCCTTTGAATCGGGAATGATGATCGCTCCTCCGTCATTCGGAGGAACAATATAGTCAGCGCTGATCTCTTGCAACTGTCTGACCTGCTGCGTACCAGGATCGACCGCTGCGTTGTTGAACCCTACACCCTCTTGCACCTGTTCGCGTGATGCACCGCGCACCGTCCTTGGTTGCTCGTCCGTCTTCGTGCCTTGATCATCCTTTTTGGGGACCAGCCGATCATCTCGATCCACACCGGAATCGGGAATGTCTACCGGACCACCGGACATCTCTTTTTGTGCGTCGAATGTAGCCCTGCTGCCGCGATTGAACACCGACGCTTGCAGAATGGTGGCGACATCGAATGGATGCGCATAGCTCAACTTGAATGCTCGCGCCACGGGGCGATTGAGACCGAGAAACACCATCGCTTGCAGCGTTCCGATGATGACGGTGTTGTTGTCGAGCGGTCTTGTTTCCAATCCGGCCGATGCAAATACTCTGTCCATCGCTTCGTTGAGCTTTACATGTGTATGCTGGCCGGTAATCGTCA
>CAZISK010000043.1:0-17774 GCA_964541355.1 uncultured Candidatus Obscuribacterales bacterium | reverse complement strand
ACAACGAATCAACTCTCAAACAGATCTCCATTTATCCGGACAAACCGTGATCTCCACAATTAGTCAATCTCCGCTTTGCTTGGGCAATGCTTGTCGGTTCAAGATCGTACTTGCCTCTTTCTGCAATTCTTTTGCTTTTTCCGGTCGCTTTACTTTCTCGTAGAGACTCGCTTGAAACAGCAGCAGCTTGATGACTTCCGAAGAGTCGGCGCCGAACAACTCGCTGGAGTACTGCCTGGATAAGGCAAAAGCTTGATCGGCTATAGGATTTTGGTTGTTCAAAAAGAGATGGATAATACCCAGGTCGCGCTGAACTGCCACTGCCACTGGTAGGATGTCCTTTGTAAGTTTCTGACCTGCATTGAGCTGTACGACCGCATCGACAGCGACCAGCTTGTCACCGGTCAAGTATGATTTTTCCACTTGCCGCAGAAGCTTCTTGGCTTCTATCAAAAGGGGATTTCTGTTTGTTCTGTCATTCTGGCTATGCTCGATTAACAGCCTGGCAAGATCATGTCTCATTAGAGCCAGATCCTTCATGGTCGATTCTGGTCTGCTTTCCATGAGTTTGATAGCTTCAAGCTGATACTTTTCCGCTGCGTCGCTCAGATCATCTGCCAGAGCAAGGCAATTCTTGCACTCCGCGGGAGTTTTGACAGTCCTCGCCCGCTCGCGCTGTATCGTAGATAAGGTGTTGGATAGGCGAGAACAAACCTGTCGATTGGCAATGGATTTTGGCGAATTGTCTCCGAATGCCACGTCCAAAACGCGGGACCATTTCTTCCGGATGTGCAGTGCCTGTCCGACGAGTCCTTCCGCTTCCAACAGTCCTTTTGTGTTGACTGTCTCCGCAATATCGCGGTCCAAGTACTCCATCCTTCTGAGCGCACCGTAAATGGTATCACGATGGATCAGACCATGGGCGCTGTATCGCAAGTTAAAAGATACTTTCAACAACCCTTCCGCTCCGAGCGGATCCTGCAACCTGTCTTCGGTGAAGGCAGCATATCGATCCAGGCAGTATGCGGCAGCAAAGAGATGCTCGCTACCCAGCACGCGCTCCTTCATCGCTTGTGAAATCTTGCCGTCATTCGTCTTCGACTCTTCCTTACCATCGAACTGCTTGCCCATGAGCAGATTCATCGCAGTCGCGTACAGAGCTGTCACATCTTCGTCTGAGTGCTTTTCGGGGCCCATCTTGCCTGCTACAACAGCCAGATTGGTAAGGCAAACAGCGTACTCAATCAACTTACGATCGTCCTTTTCGTTCTTTTGGAAGACGGTGATCGTCTCGTCGTCTTTCGCTTCTGGCGCGCCGAGCTGGGTCTTCATATCCTTCAGTATGGATTCCCTTACCTCCTCCAGAGCTTTATGAAAACAGTCAAGGGATCTCGAGTCAGCGATTTTGTCCAGCACCTCCTGCGCATCTCGTCTTAGTCCGGAGCGCTCTCCTCTCAATGCCGTCTCAACAAGGACCTTAATAGCAATCGCTTTACACTCCTGAATATTGATAGAGGAAAAAACAGCTATAGCCGCTGCAGTTCGCACGCGCTGAGAGTGCTTCCAGCAGTTTTCCTTCGTTCTATCGGTCATCAGCCTGATAAGTGGTGCGATCTGCGGGTCCTCTGGCTGGATAGAGACACTCTTTGTCGCTCGAAAGATCTGGCCGATAGCCTTCTCTTCCTCAGCCAGAATGAAGCTTTCTACCAATTTCGGATCGCTGGTAATTTTTTTCAAATCGACTATGCGATAGGCGGCTTTCTCGGCCGATTCTAGTTTCCAGGCAAGGTCCTGCGGAGAATCAGGAATTGTTTGACCGGCATTTGTCGAGTTCCAGGCAGGGATCACTCGCTCAAACTTGTCAGCTATGAATTCCATGATCTGATGTTGTGCTTGAATAGACAGATTGGTCTGATCTAGCACCTTGAATGACTCGAGCATCTCTCTAGTGTTGCCGAACTTCGACAGGTACTTGATACTCTCGAGTTCCAGCTGTTGGCGAGCGATAGCGTCATATGAATAGGCGGTCCGTTGCACCGACCACCTTGTCGAGGGTGAGGGTTGGGAGATAGTTGCCCGAAGAGATTCCAGCACCACCTCGACACTTTTTGCGTTCATACGATGAGAATTATTATCTTTGCTTGCGCTTGTATTGGCTATAGCGTTCAAACCGCGCATAAAGTGGAGCTTGCACAAATTCGGCACATTGAGATCCTTGAGACCTGCCTGGAGAATTTTCTCCAGCTCCAACAACTGTGGATCGGAAAGACGCGCCACTTGGGCGCCTGATGACTGTTCGACTACTTTTGTGCAGCAGTCCGCCAACGCCTGCGAAGCCATCATCTGTAATTTTCCGAAGTCTTGCTTGTCTATGCTCCACACGGTGTCACTAACGCCTGCCTTCCTTATCTTTTCATCAGTCTCCGCAGTGGACTTCCAGGATTCGCCTGAATCAGTGACGAGCCAAAAAAGCAGTTGCCTGGCTTCCTTTGCCTCATCGCCGTCAGATTCAATAGCTGTTTCCACGAGCCGGGCGAACTTATCACGGTACTCTAGAAGGGCGCGAGTCTGTGCTTCCAGTTCGCATGTCTTGGATCGATGTTGAAAGATGTCATGAAAAACGTATGTGAAAATGCTGGAAAACTCACTTTCTTTGGCTTTTGCCAGCTCATCTCGCAGGTTGCTGCAGGTGAGCCAGGAATACTTATCCTTCTTCAGAAGTGTGTCTTCGATTTTGCTTCTGGAAGGCGAGGCCACTCCCTTGATCACCCCTTCCTGTCCGGACCCATCCGACATAGCAAGCGCAACTGCCAGATCGAGCTCGCTACCAACAAGTGGCTCGATCGCCTCTTTGAACTCCTGCGGTGTCAAAAGCAATTTGGCCGCTCGTACCGCTGCCAGTCGCACGTCAGCATCCGGCTCATTTTTTCTGTCGAGTCTTTCCTTGATCAACTCAGCCGCATGCCGGGATTTTAGCTGAACCAGCATCTCAATAGTGGCCACTCTCACTTCTGCATTGGACTCGGCGATCAGATACCAACCCGGATTCTGCCTCGTTATTTTGGTCTGCTCGGGATAGCGTTGTTCCAGTGAAGCAATCCGCTTTTTGTCGGTCAAACCTGCTATCAGCACTCCTTCTGCCAGGAGACAGAGATCTCGGCGCATGTCGTCGATTTTGCGTTTTTGTTCGGCAAATCCAGGCGTGGTGGCATTTAGATGCGAGGAGCTCAACAGCTGAGGAATTAAGCGCAAAAGCGTGGTCTTGGCTGTCACATCATCAACCTCTGTGCCGGATTGATTGATCAGATCGATAGCGGCCCTGCGAACTTCCATTGCCATCCTTTGATCTTCCAATGAGTTGCTACTGTCCAGTCGAGCCAATCGGCTTGTCTGTCCGCCCCCTGACTGGATTGGATTCGTTAAAACAGTCAGTGCCTCTATTGTCAGATCGTTAGCATAAACACGTTGATTCTCCATGCCTCTTAGAACAGCTTTCTGTCTCGCCAACTCCTTTTCTTTTTTTCCATATTCCGGATCATCTTTACCAGAGCTATCTAACACTTGCTGACCATGTTGCACCATACGCCTGTACGAGACTGTCTCTCGAGTCAACCTTCTCGTCGCCTCCAGGCAATCAACTAGATTTTTCGTCACCAACTCATTGCTTACCAGCCGCTTTCCGTGATCATCGGTTATCGAGCCAAGCGTCAGGGTCGCCTTCAACTTTCGCTCTATGTCAGGCACCGCTTTTGGACTCTCCTGAAAGGCTGAAGCATATAGCTCGCAGACATAATCATCGAAATTGAAATCTTCAGGCTGCCGCAAGAGTTGTTGCATTCGCTCCCTGTCGAAGTCATCGAGGTATTGCCTCTCGTACACGTCTATGAGAAAGTGAGCCAGAGCACGCGTGTTCTTGTCGTAACCGGTACTGGTGGCATACTGCTTAAGGTATTGTTTTATATCCTTGCTAGAAAGCCCTGCTGCCAGAGCCTTAGCGATAGCGAGCCCAGCTTGTGACAGTTCAGTCTCTTGAACAAGCTCGCTGTCCCTCAGTCCGATCATCAATGCGCCGAGGTTTACCAGAGCCCGGGTTCGTAGCGGAATGTTGTTTTGATGATCGATGATGCTTTCGAGAACAGAAGCGTACACCTCGCCAGGCATCCCCAGCTTCGTCAACAGCTCTCCGGTGAGCATTCTTCGCTCTGCATCGACGTCGAACTTTAAATCGCGCTCCAGCCTATCCACGAGGTCCTGAGCGGTTATGTGTTGAACAACAGGAGGGCGAGTGTGTCCAGCGGCCGGGACTGATATGTCGTATGACGTGATCGGCAGCTCGATCTCGGGGCCTGGCACTTCAACACCACCACTTCTAATAGTCACTGTCCATGGTGGCACCTTCTGATTTCGCCTGTACAAGACACCAGCGTCAGAAACTGATTCTCCCTGATCATCGAAGCCCTTGAGACTGCCGTCCTGCTGCTTGCTCAGGTAGATCAGCGAAAGTGCGGCGCAGGCTCGCAAATCACGATCGACCATATTGAGACAGTCATTTTGCTCCAGTTTGTGAATCTCATCATCGGTCAGGCTGTAGTGATCGTTCAATTCTATCGTTGGCAAGACCTTCTCATGATCTGCAATCTGATCGCCAGAAGCAAGTAAGAGAGGGACCAGCTCCTTGACTATGAACTCTTGCTTTCTTTTCGCCAACTCCTCTCGATCGCGAGGGTCGACAGGACCGACAAAGTCGGGACGTTGCCAGGGAATATCCAATAGATCCTTCGTTTCACTCATGATCCGATCGATTCTTTCGCGAACAGCCGGATTCGCTTTTGGCAATACCGTAGTCCGGTATTTTTCGATAAAGCCAAGCATATGCTCATGTGATGAGGTTCCGGTCAGTTGCCTGATGGAAGTTTCTAACCTATTGCTGCCGACTCCGGCAAGCCGCTTGGCAGCATCCAGAATGGGGTTGGTATCCTGGCTCATCAACTTAATCCGCTCCGAAGTGCCATGGATCAACTCATAAGCCAAAGGACCTTGCAGACCAAGAAAGCCGAAACGCCCTGCCTGACCCATGGTACGCACAGCTCGTGGGCCCGTTTCCATACTCAGGTGAATGAGTTTTTCGCCTAGCGAAGCTGTGCGTACTCCGCCCGCCATTCGCAAAATTATTGCTCTTGGACTATCAACGAAAAATCCTTTTCCGATCAAGAGAAGGAAGGCCAGAGAGCGACAGGTGCCAGCCTCCGAAAATCCCGGATGTGATCTCATCCAGGCGTTGTTGAGCACACCACCTACACCCAGGGCAAGTTCTCTTACTCCGCGTCCGAGGTGACGCAGACCCGATCGAGCCAGTTCACGCTGAAAGACACTGATCACCGTCTGTTCACCTGCGATGCCGGCGCGCACACCAGTGGCTGCGCTCAAAAGCTCGGCTCCCTGGGCTGCGGTCCTGGCTTTGGAGGCTGCTGCTGCAGTTTCCAACATTTTCACAGTCGATGCCGCCTGACCTGCCAGCCTAATTGCCCTGATTCCAGCGAGTATCTCTCCTGCACCAAGCACCACCATCGCTACATCCATCCCGACTGTGACAACCTTGCCACCTACATGCATGAACTCTTCGAACTCGGCAAAACTCTGTACATCCTTGGCTTGCATGAAGGCGACATCTGAGACGCCTGTGCGGACAACAACCCAATCCTTCGGGTCCAAGGTCTCATCCCGGGTGAGCGCTTCAATACCTTCTGAATTAGGTTTGATCAAATTGGCATAACTCCAGCCCGGCACGTTGCAGAACTGGCAACTTCCACTTATTCGGATCTGCGTACGCCCGGTATTGAGATCACGCACAGTCTTCGCTCCGCAACGCAGCTCCACAAGATTGGCGCGGCTCCATCCAGGCAATTCACGATCAGACACTTCGTACTCAACAGGTTTGCCAGCTTCATCTTTTTTCAGTCTCACCCATTGCTGCCCCGGCTCCAGATCCATCCAAGCCAACTGGACTTTTGGATTGAGCAACTGCTTCGCGTTCTTCTCAGCCATCATCTGATCGACTTCGCGCTTATTCTCACTCACCCACTTCTGAATGCTATGCAGTCGCCTGCGCATTTCTACGTCTCCTAGCTTGAGCTCTTCGGGCCAATCAATGGAGACTTCGGTTACCTGTCCATCCTTCCAGACAATGGTCATGCCCTCAGGCAGATTCTTTGACTTCAGTTTGTCGAGCCATTGTGCCTTACTAGTTGAGTGCACCTTCTCACCAAGAAAATTTATTGCCTCAGATAGGCATCGTGCCTCTCGGTGGACCTTGAGCACATACATCGCGGCCATACATTGCTCCGGGGTGTCCGTCTTCCAGCTGGGGGGCGCGCCAACCCTCTTCATTTGACGTTTAGCGATCTCCCGCATCCGGTCCACTCTATCCGATTCCAGGTTCTGTTCTGCACGCAGCAAGAACACCGAGAACTTCTCCAGTTGTTCTCTGGCTGGTACCTTCGTTGCATCAATATGGAGATTGCACACGAGCTTGCCGTTCAACGCTCTGGAGAGGAACTCGGCTGGTGACATTACTGTCTTTCCATCGGCAAGATAAGGCAGATCGATGGCTCCTTTTGCCGGTATCGCACCTTTAGACTGAGCCAGCTGTCGATAGAATTCCGGAATCGCAACCTTCTCCAGGTGTTTGATGTACACGTCAAAGAGCTGTTTGGTCGCCTCTCCAAAGACTGTGCGATTGAGCTCCTTTTTTTCGTTTCCAATCCGAATGACTCCCTTCTGTTCTTCATAAACACGCTGTTTCAATTGATCGAGCTGTTTAGCATCCAGAACCTTGTTGTCCGGATTTTTCTGCAACTTATCCAGGTTGGCAATCAGGATACTCTGCAGCTCAAACACAACATCTGCCTGCTTTGTGGACAGAACTGGCGGAGTCGCTTCCTTGGGCGGGGGGGCTTTCTCTTTTTTCTTGTCCTCTGAATCTGTGGAGACAAAGGAGCACAGCGGAAAGCCGTGTTGTTCGATTGTGTTAGAGAATTGAGTTGCATTCGCGGTTTGTTTTTCCGTGCATTGATTCAACAGACTGGCAGCCGGTAGACCCGATCTCCAGGCACCTTCGAAATTCTCCGTTAAACCAAGATCTCTCATAGTCACGCTCTCCCTTGCTCCCGCCTAACGCCGCTCACGATAACGGCAATTTTTGCGTGCAAAGGTGTCAACATTGAGGCACGAAAGATCAATCGACCAAGAATTATTTACTCAGCTTGTCCTTCGCTTCTGGAACACTTTTCAGCTGTTTTGTCTTGGACGTATAGTGGTAATAGTATCCAACTCCAGCAGAGACAAGCATGAGGGCACCGACAGTACCGGCAACAGCCGCTTCCGTTCCTCCCATGGCTTCTCGAATCGCATCCAATGCCCGGCGCGCTCGAACAGGATCTTTGGCATTTCTTAGAGCAGTCAACAGGTCTTCTCCCATCGATATCTTCGCATCGAGCTCCAGAAGCCGATCTCTTGTGTCTGGGTCATTAGGATTGCCTTTCTTCAGCAACTCCTCGCGCTGATTTTTGGACTCTTCCGTATCCTTCTCTAACCCCAGCACAAGACGATCTCTGTCGTTAAGAAAGAGCGGATCATTTGAGCGACTCTGCTGATCTCGGGGCCCTGGTTGTGTACCATTTTTCGACGTCAAATTCGTTTTCTTGACCGGTACAGGATCTGGACCTCGTGTTATCGCCCGTTCTGGCGAGTCATTCGCTTTTTGGGAAGAAAGAGGTGTGCGCGTGCCACTTCCATCGGGTGATTGGATGATTCTGACTTTACCTGCACTTTCAGCGTTTTGGGCTGCCAGCATCAGATCAAACGAGGGCACGATCCTCATATTTTCTACCTCTGCTAGCTTTCCATCAGCAAGCATCTTGTAGACACGGTCATTTTCTACCCAGTAGTGCTTATTAGAACCTCTGGCGAACCTGCCCTTGATTGCACCTGCCTCCTCCTCCGTCAGCATTCTGAGGGTCTCTGTTGGAGAGGTGGTGACGAAGTGATGTTTCCCACCAATCATGTCCATCTCCACAACAGTCACTTTGCGCCCCTCATAGAAAATCTCCTCGCCCTGTTTTAAATTGAGTAGAGTGAAGTCTGACCTGCTGTGATACGGTCTGTAGCTCTTGGTTCCGTTTGGCTCTGTAATCTCAATTAAACAGTCGCCAGCTGATCTTCTCATCTGAACATCAATGCCTGATGGCTGGCGCCCCGGATAACTAATCGGACGATCGAGCACAAGGATTTTTCCTCGCGCAAACCTGGTGCATTGGCGTCCGTTTTGGTCAAAGCTTGGTTGAAGATCTTTGAAATTCTGCCTGGCCTGCTCTTCTGTCACTGCTGGATCGGATGCACTGCCTGCCGTCTTTTTATTTTGAATGCGGTCGGCGAACTCCTTTGTCGACTCTCCTTCGAAAACAAGATCGCGCTCGCCGGCTTTGAAGTATTGATCAGCACCAACGCGTATGATGTATTCGCCCGGCTTGGCAAACTCCGTTCTGCTTGTCCCATCAAACGCTCGCTGAATAAACGCTATTGGTTTTTCGACTCTGACAGCTATTCCTCGATCAGTTACAACGCAGTCGGTACCGCGTTGCCCGAAAGCACTTCGTGCTGCATCGAAATTCTTGAGCATTTCCGGTTCGCCAGGTTCAATCGCCTTGGGGTCTTCCACTGAAGCTGGAGTGTACGCTTTTCGGTCTGTCGATTGGTTGGGACGCCCATCAGCAGAGGGCACTGGGATTTCAGGCGGCGGTTTCAATCCTGCCTTCTCCCAGACTGCGTTCGAAATGTGAGAAGGCAGACCGCGCAACTGCAGATATCGGCCGATAAGGGCTGCCTCCTGGGTTTCTGTTAGTTGGGGATTGCCTTCCAGAAACTGCATCATCTCATACATTGAAGCTGCAAGGAACTTTGAACTGGCAGGCAAAACCTCCCCGTCTCGATTGACGGCTGTGAATGTCCATTTGCCGTTTTTCTTATGTATAGCCAAAATCGTCAATCCCGCCTCGTAAGTTGGATTCAAGGTGATTGGCTGTTTCAGCACGAAGGTGGTGCCCGTAGTACCATGTTCGGCGGTGAAATAATAATCGTTATGCAGGACGGCAGTATTTGTAACTGTTGTGAAATTACCTTTCACCTGTTCGACAGACTCAGCGTCTGTCCTCATCAGTTTTTCACCGATGGACATGGCGACGTACCTGAAATGATCGGAAGGATGGGGAAACTCATTGAGCTTCGGAAGTCCATCCTTGAGCAGCCCCATCTCCCGGAGAGACTGCACAATTTTCCTGTGAGAAAGGTCCTGAGAATCGGCGACGCTCAGGAATTTTTCGGCACAGGTTTTCGCTCTCTTAAGGTATTCTTCTGCATCCTTGCCGGTTTTACTTGACTTGAAATATGCTTCAAGCGCTTGCTGAGTCAGTGATAGGTCTCGAATCTCCAGTCTAAGCAACTGTGCCCGGAACGAGCCTGGCTGCGTTCGTCGCAGATCGGCCAGTTCACGTCCTTTCATGAACCGATTAGCCGACAACTCCTCCGTCGCTCTGGCATAGAATGGATCCAAAATCGGATCCGATGATCGACTAGCCAAGTTGCTAGGCGCCTGTCGCAACAATCTGACGATGTCGGCAGACTCACAAATAGGACCTTTCATTCGTCGCTCGAAACCTCGCACTGCCATCTCAACAAAGAAGTTTGCGTCGATTGCCTCTTGCGGAATGATGAAGCTCGATAAGATAGAATTATACAGAGCCACTTCAGCGTGCACCTCGGCAGCAAAAACCGCCGAGCCACCCGCAAATTCACAGTTGATTCCACGTTCCATGAGCCAGGTGTGTATCCGCTCTACCGTGACGGACGGGGTAAACCTATCGAATGCTTCGGCAACAACTTTTGTTAGTTCACCACGGGTAGTGTCATTTAAAACCAGGCGCCGACTGTAATCATGTCTCGATCCGCCCCTGCCAACCTCTGCCAGGATCTGCGCCTTCAACAAACGTTCAAATCCCGTTGGGTCAAGCTGGTAAGCAGCCGTCAATCGCAGACATTCCTGCATGTGCTTGAGTTCGTGATCAATTGTGCTACAGGGATCGTCGCAATGCGGCGCGATAACGAACTGATTTTTACTGGATCGATACTCGCCCCTTCGATTACCTTCAAGGAAGTCCACAAAAAACGATCCGTCTACATCTATACTATCGGGGTTGATGCCGAGCCGTTTTGCCGATTGTTTGGCATACGGTAACAGCAGTTCGGCAGCTTTTGTGCAGGCCCTGGCTCTTTGTACGGGATCAATAGACTCCCCGCGGCCCCTGGCTTCCACCAAGTCTCGCATTATCTCTTCGAACTGTTTCGTCAGTTCCTTCCTCTCGGCACCCACCGCTTTGGATTGACTGTCGGCAATTCGCTGGCTGGCGGGATCATGGATGGGAATTGGAAAGCCAATATAAAATGTATTGGCGCCATCGCTCAAGCGCGAAGGTTCTATAGAAAGCTTGTTCGGTTCCAGTCGAGCAGCGCTGTCTTTATCCTTTGAAGTGGAGCAGAGCCAGTCTGTCTTCGCCTGAGCATCTGCTGATAGGTCAAAACCATTGTCTCCCTCGTATTCTGGTGAATGACCTTCAGATTCAACCAGCGTCATTTCCGGCAGACCGTGTTCACCAGCTCCGTCACGACTAGAGAAAAACTCTGTACTGTTTCCTTTTATACAGCCGCTGTGACCGGTAGACGACTCTCCGGGCGACAGCTTCGGTCCGATCGAAGTGCCAAGCATGACTTCGTCAGGCACCAAATTTGCATTCATGAAGGCACACAACTCATCGCCGCTGCCGGACCGGGTCCCCCATACCTCGCTGAATGCCATAACGCCGTCCTCTCCTCACATGTAACACACGCCGGATCAATCTAGTGCCAAATGGTGTCAAAAATTGGTCATCGCAAATGTTGTCGGCCTGCCCAAATGTTGACACCTTCCCTCGCTATAAACCGAGTTGCTGGAGCGAAACGAGGGCGGAAAATGAGCAAGACTCAACCGGAATTTGAACCATTCGACCATTACAAACAGTCTTTGCAGACAAGTAGCAACTTCCTGGACGAATTGTTTAGAGATTCTCTTGGTTCAGCAAAGATACCGCAGTCTGATACCAGGTCCACTGCTTCATCGGTGAAGCCTTCACCAGAAATTTTATACGCAACCTGCTTTGACCCAGCGGTTACAGATGACCGTACAGCAAAGACGTCAGGATCAGGCTCCGAATTTCCTTCGTACTCCGTATGGCAAGCACTATGGAAGCGAGAATTTGGAGGCACTTGGAACAATGTCCTTAATTTTGCTCTTGACGTACAGAGGAATGACAGGAAATTTGAATCAAGTATCATCTGGCGAATCGATCATTTTTTCCAGGGCAAAGACAAAGATTCGAAATTGATCGATGAACTAAGGGAACTGACTTACTACGCTCACACTAAAAGACCCTATGGTGAAAAACAGATTGCCGTACCAGCACACATCAGCTCCTGGTCTGATAGCTTTAGATACATTGAAGCAATCAAGCGATACGAATCAGCGCACTCCACCGGCAATACCAAAAACAGAAATGACGCCCTAGCTGATCTGGTCATTCTCAGCCACGGCAGCACAACGACTGCCTCTATAAAGGCGAAAGTGGAGAATTATCTCCGCGATGAAATCAAAAAGGGCCACATCAACGACAACGACATTGGCAGAGCCACGGTCCTAACTGGAGAGCGTACAGAAACAATCAACAAGCAATTCGAGAGCCTGGAGACAGCCTTCCTGGGACGACCTGCACACGACACCAAAATTTCTCCTAGCACGATACGAGAGCGGGATTTGGAAGCTCTCGAACGTTTTGCCCTCAAGAATTTCGCTACCGGTGGCGATGACAAACGGCTGCAGATAATCCAGGAATATAGAGTACTGCACGAACTTCTCGTTTTACGAGATGCCAAATCTGCTCGGGAATTTGCCATACACCTCGAGAACTTGCGGCGCCTGGCAGAGACAGGTTCCTGCGCAGAGCTCAAGATTCCATTCAACCCATTGTTGCACGCTGCCAAAAATCCTATCCTCGAATCAAGATTCCAGGATCTTTTCCATGGTTCCCTAAACAAACGAGATGAAGCCTGGCAGTACCTCAAAAGCCTCCTTCCCGATAACGCCACTATCGGTAACCTCTTTAACGAATATCGCGTAAAAGCCATTGTGCGTAAATTACCCGATCTTGACGACTCTGCCGGCCCTCTAAGCACTGCAAGATCAGATCTAGAACGTGCAAAAACCGAGCTTGAAGCGGAAGTCAAAAACAAGAATGAATATGCCCGCGATTGGCTTGCCTGGATCGATGCAAAAGCAGAGTTGCTGAATTTCTCACGCGATTTATTTGCCGATATTCAGGCCGGCAAAAAGCTAGTCGACAATCTTGAAAAACTGGCTGCCCACAACAACCATGCAAGACAAGCTCTGGTTGGGCTTGTCGCTGGAACAGGAGGAGACTACAGATGGCCTCATAGTCAATACGAGTTGCACCAAACTCAACCTGCTTTAACACCTGATCTATACTTACTATCCGAATCAGACGCGGCTTCCGTCAGGGGGAGAGCGCTCGGCAAGCTCCAACAGCTTTTCGCGTCTCCCGAAATCAAGTTTTCGATCTCGGAATATCGGGCTCTGACAGACCATTACGGACGGTTACTGAATGCTGAAAACAGCGTCGACTACCTGACTGGAAAACAATTTTGTAACACTGCTGCCAACATCAAGAATATGTTGATGTACGCAGCAGGAGATGATGCCGCAAGAAACAAAATCCTTTGTGGTATTACTGAGAGTCTGTGCGTACGGCCGCCCATCGAGGGTCGCAGGCAGCTAATCGATTTGTACTTAGAGCTGCTTGGAAGCAAAGACAAGAATGGAAACGTTCGCCACTCGTTCAACCAAACTGATATCCAATGGGTGCCTCAGTTCGGAAACCACCCTGATCCAGACTGCTTCCATATTCTCGCCGGCGTCCTTTCTCTATCATCGGTCGGCTTGGGCGAAGAAAAGGTCAAACTCATCTCCCTTAAGCCTGCTCAAAGCCACGATCTTATCCGAGAGTTGCTCTTGCGCTATGAAGTAGCCGGGGATCAAGGCGGAGCGCTTGCCACCATGGGTAGTCTCATTGGCAACTGGAACGGGCAACCTCCGCCCGAGTTGATGAAGGAAGTAAAAGCCAAATTGCATCGTGCATTTGATGACTGTCTAAAAGATGGCAAGCTAGTCCCAGAGAAATCCGCACAGTATCGTGGTGTCGTCGCCGGTATGCTCGCGCTGGGAGCGCATTGTCAACGAGAGGATGTAGACAAACTGACCACGTGTTTGACACCCGAGCTGGCAACGGCACTGAAGAATCTTAAGCATCTCCCTCCTTCGTTGAAGGATCGCATTATCTCGCGCATTTTCGATCGACTTGAGAAGTGCGAACCTGAAAAACACGACCCTGAAAAGGGTGGGACGGACGAATGGGCACCCGGCCTACAGTCCATTGGAAATCTGGCACCGTTTCTTTTGAGAAGCGACGTTGAGAAGTTCACAAACATTGGCGACAGGGTTCGGAAGAACGCAACCGAGTGGAGCAAATCGGAGCTCGCCAGGATCGATGACGCTTACAAAAAAGCCCTGGCTGAAGGAAAGTATGCCGGGATTGCGGGGACAGATGCGCCTTTCAGACAGCAACAAGTTGAACACGCTTTTGCCCAGGCCTTGTTCCAAATTTACAATGATGCAAACCCTCAGGCCAAAGACGAAGTTGTCCGACAATTCCTGAACTCGAACTTGAACTTGCCGGTTGAATATCGGCAGTCCCTTCAACACACTCTTTCTACTTACTTTAGCCGCGCGGATGCTAACGCAGAACTCAAAGTCAAGTTCGCAAAATTGTCCTATGATGGCGGCAAACAGCCATCAATCGCAGACGTACTTCGCTTAATGGGAGCCACTGAAGATCAGATCAAGAAAAAGGATCTCGACGAATATATTTTGCTGGCTGGAGGAGAAGACAAATTCGCGAAGTTCCTGACTCGCCTCAATCTCTTTAATCACCTTCCCAGCGATGTTCAAGAAATTCTCTGTAAAGAGTATGGACAAGCAGTAGCCTTCGATCCAAAGACACGTTTTCACATCCCCTTGAAAAAAGCGCTTGAGTCCTTGAAACACAAAAAGCCATTGTTTCTAAATTCAGAGGAGTTCGATACAAGAGTCACCACGATACAGAAGGCACTCCTGACAATGCTTGGACAGCTCACTGGTCCAGGCCGAGATCCAGAACACTTGCGCTACAGCCTCTTGGGCAAATGGTCTCAAGCAAACAGACCGAAACTCATTTCTGAGATTCACCCTAGATCGTCCAACTTACCTAAGACAGCCGCTGAATCCCCGTCCCTGTACAAGCAGGTAGGCTTTGGAGTGTCCGGTCGGTGGGAAGAACTAGCAAAAATTCCAAGCACAAAAGTCATCAGACTCAAGCAAGCCGCTAATTTGCAAAAAGTCGAAGACATGATCGCCGCTGGCAAAGCTGCGGAGTTGACCAGGGAAGAGCTATCTGAAGCGCTGAAAGCAAAAACAATCGCAGGCCGGGATATGGTGTGGGGTGACTGGCGAGCATTAACATCGATCATCTGCCCTGTTGGAGGCGTCGCTTGGGCTCGGTCGAACCAGCGCGATAAGCTCAACAACGCACAAGATCAACTCATTAAACTCGGGAAACAAGCTGAAGTTACATCCCAAATGAAAACATTGGAGATGCATTTTCTAGAAACGAAGATTCAAGCAATTGAAATTTACCAACAGGAACAAAAATACCTGATGTTGATTGACGAAGGAAAGCTCCGCGACGCTGATGAGTTGGCTATCGGAATGATTCTAACTCACGGCTCTCAGACGATGAAGGCTCTCGCGCCCAATCTCTATCAAGAACTGTACGGAAAGCTTGACAAACAAGGACCTAAAGCGCTGCGACTATACCAATTAGGTCTCTCATCGCATGCTAGTTTACCCCAGTATAACTACAACGGTACCGATAGTGCTTTCAAGTTAGCACTCGAGACACTGAAAGAGTACAAGACGCTACCAGCCACACTGAGCAGACCCGACGGAATGCCATCTGGCACTCAGCTAGGACAAGATACAGAACGCGATGCCAACCTTGCTAAGAGCATCCAAGCTGCTGTGCTTGCTGATGCAAATTCGGCATTGGATTCCCATCCGACCACTGTTCAACTGACTAATCTTGCAAACCGATTCAACGCCCACAGCCATAGACTAACCGAACTCGTACAAGCAGGAATGTCAGGACAGCGAGGCGAGGCGTTCGTAACTGAGCTCAAGCGTTCTGCTACAGAGCTTCAACAGGAATTGGAAAAAATTCAAAACCTTCTCCCGCAG
Source organism: uncultured Candidatus Obscuribacterales bacterium (assembly GCA_964541355.1). Lineage (GTDB taxonomy): Bacteria > Cyanobacteriota > Vampirovibrionia > Obscuribacterales > Obscuribacteraceae > JADYXR01. The sequence continues at coordinate 2,287 of CAZISK010000043.1, read as the reverse complement.
GCGAAGCAACTCAGAAACGAATTGCAGAACGCACTGAACTCAAGCGCTGATCAATCGGCCCGAACAATACTCGGAAATAGACTGCACTGTATCGACATGATGATCAACGCCTTCTGCACTGATCAGAACTCAGAAAAGCAGAGTCCACAGGTAGAACATTTAAACAAAATGTTCAAACTGATCGACAGCGGGGATCTCAACGAAACGACCTTCTGGAGACAGTTCAGAGACGATTTTGTCCCACTGATTGCAACACTGGGTGTGTGCGCTGTAGCCTGTGTTGCAATCGTTGGCACGTGTGGTGCGGGCACTCCGCTTGCAGCTGCCCTCATCGCCGCTACTTTCGCTGGAACTGGATTAGCGATCCATGAAGAATGGAAAGAGTTACTTTATCAGATTAACTGCACCAGTCACGGTTCTGGTATCGGAGACGCGGTTCGTTGCAACCTTGGTGAGTTCGGCTTGCCCACACCCTGGCAATTCATTTCCGGTGACCGCAGCAAGTTCGCGGTTTACAACCCAAGCAAGAACGAATTTGAAAAAATCACATTTGAGCATGTGGCTTTGAACTATGGCGAACGTTTTCTCGAAGATTTCGCAAAATGCCTTCTAATCATGGAATCCGGGGCCGCATTCGGAAGACTGCTTAACTTCGGTGGAGCGCCTTCAAAGGAGTCCTTTCTCAAGCTATTGGTCGATGACCTCAATGAATTGAAAGCGATTCCAAATAGGACAGTACGAAACCTTGCCATTCGGCAAGAACTGCTAGTGAACGGCGCTACAGGAAAGCTCTTTTCTGGGGCCGCGTCCGAACTAACAGCAGAGTCATCGACCCTTCTTAAGAGTGTCACCGGTGAAATCGGTAACATGTTGGGTTTTGCAGCTGCCTGTAAAGGAGCTGAGGACTTAAGCGGCGCGAACGACGAGTTTTCACGCTTACTTATCGGCTGCTTAATCGCTTGCGCTCACCGTGGCATAACACATAGTAATGGCAAGATATCCGCTGCGCGAGCTCGCTTGACGGTTGATGCAAAAACAAAACTACCTACAGTAATTGTGGTGACTCCTGAATTGGAGGCATTCGTGCGCGATCTAGGTTCGCGTATGGCAGAGAAGGGTATCGGCCTGAAGATCTGGCAGGTATCCGCAACCGAAGTGCGTTTCCCCACTCCAGCTGGTGTACATGTAAGAATCGTCCTTGCACCTGAGGTTACGAATGCAGGTACTGCCACCAATTCGAAACCAACAACACAGACCGAAAACCCGCAGCAACAAAGTAAAACAACCGCCATCACCGCTAAAACAGACGGGCGCTTTTCAGTGACAGATGTTCCAAAAACCAACCTAGCGAAACCTCAAAATCTTCCAACAACGGACGTTGCCGCGAATCCAACAGCTACTCAACCGCTATCATTACCGAAATCAGATGGTTCCAAAAACTCTTCGCAAGTGGCTATTCAACCCAAAACAATGGAAACATTGTCGGCAGAACGCAAGGCTCTACAAGATAGGCAACTCACTCTGAGCCAGAAGTTGGCCGAGTTCAAACTGACAAACTCGTCGAACAACTGCCCAGAACTGAGGATTATTCAAGGACAAATGTTGGAAAATTCGAGCAAGTTGGAGATGAATCGCCTCGAAACAATGTACGTTCTCCAGTCAGAACTCTCGCCTCTGAGGCAGGTCCTCCGCAACCAGTTGCCTCTCCTGGAATCTGAGATCGACTCCAATCGCCTCAACCACAACAATGCAAAAACAGTGTTGAAAGCCGAACACGATGCTGCCCGACGTAGATTGCATCGTGAATTATCTGACAATCTAATTGAGCAACAGGTCTACGCAGAAAAGCTGACGGAGCTGAACAAAAAGGAATCCGAAGCCAGAAAGCAATTGGATGAGCAGTATCGATCCAAAGACCGAGATCTTACCGACACGCTCAGTCGCGCCAGAGCAATCGTAAACGCCGGGCCGTTTCGAGAAGCGTCAGGGGCAAAAGATTCCTCTGCTAAGCTGGATCTGCCACTCCTCAGAGAGACCGTAGCGAAGGCCAGTCCAAAGCAGATCGCTGTACAAGATCTCCTGGGGTTGATGCCCGAAGGCAAATTCTTCCTAATGACAGCACAAGGTGGAATACCGCTTGTAGTGCAAGGAGCTGGATCGATACCGCTCCAGCATGCAATGGCACTCTGCGATCAAGTTTGCAATCGCGTGGCGGCACTAAAGAAAAACCAACCTCTTCCCAGGCAAATCGAATTCAGTTTCGAATTCCGACTCGTCTCTACGCTCG
>CAZISK010000042.1:0-17783 GCA_964541355.1 uncultured Candidatus Obscuribacterales bacterium | reverse complement strand
CGACGATCCGCCGCGTGAGATTAGCGAAGGTGGAATTTTCAGAGATGGATTCTCTGAAGAGCTGGATGAAATCAGATCTTTGCTCGGTGGCGGAAAAGACTGGATTGACAAATTCCAGGTCAATGAGCAGGAGCGCACCGGAATCAAGAGCCTGAAGGTTGGCTTCAACAGGACGTTCGGATACTTCATCGAAGTGACGCGAGCCAATCAAGAGCACGTGCCTGACGACTACATTCGCAAGCAAACTCTCTCGAATGCAGAGCGCTACATCACTCCTGAGCTCAAAGAGTACGAAGCAAGGATTCTGAATGCCGAGAAAAATCAGTCCGATCTCGAATTCAAGATGTTCCAGGATTTGCGGAAACAGCTGACAGCTTTTGGAAGCGATCTGAATTACGTAGCCAATATGCTGGCGGCGGTGGACGCTCTTTTGTCGCTTGCCAAAGTTGCGCACGAGAGAAGATACATTCGACCGGTGGTCGATCGTTCGCATGCAACCGAGATTATCAACGGCCGTCATCCTGTATTGGAGAGCATTTTGCCGATGGGCAAATATGTCGCCAACAACACGCGGCTGCTTGGACGAAGCGACGACCACCAACTGGTCGTCCTCACCGGACCGAACATGTCCGGCAAATCGAGCTATCTGAGACAGGTGGCGTTGATTACGATTCTGGCGCAAATGGGTTCGTTCGTTCCGGCGGAGAATGCGCGTATCGGTCTTGTCGACCGCATCTTCACGCGCATCGGCGCAGTCGACGACCTGACTCAGGGGCAGTCCACCTTCCTTGTCGAGATGAGCGAGACAACTCAGTGTTGCCGAAGCGCGACTGATCGTTCTTTGATTCTGCTTGATGAAGTGGGCCGAGGAACCAGCACCTACGATGGTGTGGCGATCGCCTGGTCTGTGGCTGAGTTCCTTGCCAAGGAGGTGCGGGCGCGCACCATCTTTGCTACCCACTACCATGAGCTCAACGGCCTTGCCAACTTCCTGCCTCAGATCGTCAACTATCAGGTCCTTGTCACAGAGTCCAATGGGCATGTGGAGTTCATCCGATCGGTGGTGCCCGGTGGCGCCAGTCGCAGCTTTGGAGTCCAGGTCGCTAAAATGGCAGGTTTGCCAAGTCAAGTGATTGATCGGGCCCAGTATCTGATTAATCAGATGGAAAAACGCGGAGTTGCCAGTAAAATTTTGGATGGTCCCAGATTGCGGAATATACCGATGGACGAGGTAATGCAACTCTCCATCTTTGAAACCCCCAAGAGCTGTGACCCTAACGATCCGTCTCAAAAAGCGACGGACTCGTCGGAACTTTCTATGAGTGGTGCAACTAAGGAGTAAAACATGGCAGAGAAGAGACGAATTGCACTGAGTAAGCAGCTTTTACTCACTGCGTCTGTTCTCACGCTGTCCCTGGGCTTGCCACCAGCAGCAGTGTCAGTCGAAAGTACTGCCGGCGATTCCAAAAGTGCAAAGAGCGCTCAGGACTCCGCAGCCGGCAAGTCCCAACAATCGCCGAACTCGCCAACGAGCGCATCGACTAATTCCGGAAGTTCACAATCCGGCTCCGCGAGTGCTTCCACTGGCACGCAGTCCTCAGACCCCGTCAACGCTCAAGCACAGAAGGTCACCGTCGCTGATGATCGATCAGCACCTTTCGTTAAGACCGGCCTGGACCAAAAGACGCTGAAGCTCATCAATCAAGGAGATTGGAAGGGCGCTGCCGGCCGTTTGGAAAAGGCGACTGCCGATTCTGATGAGCCCACGCGAGATCATGCCTGGTTGGGTTTCACTTATATGTTCCTCAACAGGAACGCTGATTTGAAAAAGCTGTTTGTCAGAGTTTCCACCGCCGCAAAATCGCGTCAGGACGAAAGGATGTATCTGACTTGCATAGAAGCATTCAATCAGGTGTTGGAAGGAAAACCGGATCTGGCGGAGAAGACTCTTGCTGATCTGCCCCGAGGTTATTCCAACGATGCCTTTGTCAACTTCGCCCGGGCTGCGGTAGCCGGAAAGCAGGGCAAAGCGCAGCTTGCTGTCGAATATTGCAAAAAGACAGTCAATATCGATCCGAAATTCGCCTGGGGCTTTCGCACTCTTGGGTTCCTCCAGTCGCGCTGGCTCAATCAGCCGGCCGAGGCTGAAAAATCGTTGGCGCAGGCATTGGAGCTGGAGCCATCCCAGGGCGAAGTGCGGGAAATGCTAATCAACGAGCGCCTGGCGAAGAACGATTTTGACACTGCAATCGATATCGCGGTTGAAGGCGTACAATCCAATAAGAAGGATGGCAAGGCTCATTACCGACTTTCCCAGATCTACATCCAACAGTGGCGTCTGAGAGAGGCGCTGGACGAGCTTCAGAAGGCGATCTCTGCTGATCCGGATACCGCCAGCTACTACCGAACTCGTGCCACCATTCGGCGATATCAGGGTAATCTTGCTGAGGCGATCGAGGACCAGAAGAAAGCCGTAGCTCTTAGCAAAGACAAGCCTTTCGAGTTAGTCGAGCTCTCTAACATGTATTCGCAGCAGGCAGACAACGCGACTGCGATTGCAACGCTTAACGATGCTCTCAAGATCGATCCGGCCAACAATGGCGCGCAGAAGGCATTAGTTGCTCTGCTAGCCAAAGAGAAGCGATTTGACGATCTGGTTGCGGCCTATAAGAATTCGATCAAAAGTCAGCCCAAGGATGCCGCTCTGCACTACAGTCTGGCCGAGACACTGCATGCCCTGGGCGAAGATGATGAGGCTCTGGCTGAGTACAGAGAAGCTGCCAACTTAGATTCAAAGGATCCACGGCCGCACAGACGGGTCGGCGCGATTTATACACAGCGCAAAGATCTTGATAAAGCGGAGGATGCTTACAAGCGGGCGCTCGGCATCAATTCATTTTCAATACAGGATCTAGTCGCGCTTGCATTTTGCTACACACAGAGAGAAAACTATCTGCAAGCCGAAGCTGCTTTCGTCACTTCTCTCGCTTTGCAGCAGTTGACCGGCAATACCAGCCCTGAAGATCCGAAGCGCGAAGACATCTTGCGAAGTCTCTCTTCTCTTCTACTGGTCGAGGGCCGGTATGAAGAGGCGAGGAGTAATTTTGAGACTGTTTATAGTATCACCCGTGATACTGCTAAAGGGTCGGGCGATAAGTATCTTCTGCAGCAGGCCAAGCTGCTGGCCGATCGCAAAAGCAAGAGTGCCGACGAGTTGATCGATTACTTCAAATCGTTGCCGAAGACGGCTCAGGATGCCTTTCGCTATACGCTGGTTCAGACCTTGCTTAAAGCAGGCAAGGCCGACAGTGCGGCTCTCCAAATGAGTGAATTGTCTGATGATGTCCTTAACCAGGATTTTCGCTGGCTGTCGCTGAAGGCGCGCGCCAAGAGGCTGCAAGGCAAGTTCGATGATGCTCTAGCGACGATCGACGATGGCATCAAGAAAGTCTCCGCCCAGGGCGATGGAAAGGATGTGTTGCTGGCGGAGATGCTGCTAGAAAAGGCGAAAATTCTCAGCGAAAGCGGTAAACTGAAAGAAGCCGAAGAGACTGCCAATCAGTCCCTATCGAAGTATGACAAAGTCTACGCATCATATCTGGTGCTCGGCCAGTTAAGGCTCAAGCAAAATGATGCCGCTGGTGCCTCCGCGCTCGCGACAAAGGTGCTGGAGCAAAATCCGTATTTTACGGAAGCGCATATTCTCAAAGGCGACGCTGATTTAAAACTCGGTAAGAAGAAAGAAGCGCTCGAGAGCTTTCAAAACGCAGCCAAAATCTATCCTGGTTTAGTAAGCGCGCACCAGGCGTTGGTACGTGCTTACAAGGCGCTTGCTCTCAACGACGAGCTCAAGAAAGAACAGCTGCAGATCGAACAGATGGAGAAGACGCAGTAGTTGCTTTGGTCGAGGCATCGTTTTTGTTGAACGCTGCATGGTGGAGTCTTAACTCTTGACCTGTCTGAGGTACGACACCTTGACAATAAGCTCGGTTTCGTCTAGTCTTTTTTCGGACACTTAGTCCATTTACTAGCCCGAACAACTTGCCAGGAATAGAGCAGCACTCTTACGTATGTTTGCGGTTTTGCCACAATGCGAATTTCTTTCGCGTGTCTCCGCCGATTCTCTTGTAACGGAGCTGTGCGGTCATACATATGCAGTGATATTGTATATGGTGTCACGCAGTATTATCGCGCCGTCGTGTAGTGGTGTCGTCCCTGGTGCGGAAGCTCTCCGTGATCCCTGGAGATATCGATATGATCCGCGTCAAAATTTTTCTTATTGCAGCTGCGATTGCCTTCGCTGCTCTTAACCCGCTAGCATCAATTGCTGCGGCTCGACAGCACTCTATCGTCTGTGACACGATCGCGATTGCCGGTACAATCAAATTCTGGTTGTGTGTCGGTCCGGAAGTTTGCAATTTGCTGCTTATCGTGGCTTCGTTGTTCTTTATGCTGGATGGTGTAAGGCGCTGGGGCTCCAACCTCAGAGGTGCATTCAGCAGAACGCTCATTGGCTTGTTCATCCTGCACACGAGCTCTCTTTCAATCTCGTTCCTGCCTTATCTGGCTTTATTCCTCGAAATCTGGCTTTGCGCCAAAGGTTTGGAAGCGCGCACTCGGGAACGCTTGCAGTTGGAGGAAACCGTCAAGGCTGTTAGTAGCGTGCCGACTGGGTCTGGCGCTCATTGTCGAAAATCGCCTGAGCACAAGACTTCCAGTGATCTGCCTCAGCTTCGCGATAAGTCGATTCAAGCAGAGTCGAGTATCCCACCAGCGATTGGGCAACGCTGATATCCTGCGGTCCGAGCGCTCTCGTCTTCACGTCGATCGCTCTTTTATAGAGTCCTTCGGCTTCATCGAACTTGTTGGTTTGCCTGAGCGCTTCAGCCAGACCATGCAGCGCTTCACCGACCTCGCCGTGATCGGGACCGAAGACCTTCTGGCAAGATTCCAAAAGTTCGCGGTACATCTTCTCTGCGTCGGGCAGGCGCTGCTGCTCGAGCAAACAGGCTGCCAGTTCGCGCTTGATTGTGAGCGTGTCCGGGTGCTCTTTTCCAAGAGTTCTCTCTTTGTTTTCCAAAACGCGGCGCCAACAGGGCTCAGCCTTCGGCCAGCGCTTATACGACTGGTAAAAGGCTGCCAGATCCTTCAAGCGCGCTTCTGTCTCCCGATGCTGAAGTCCAACCGACTGCTCGCAGATAGTAAGCGCTTCAAGGTAGAAGTTTTCCGCTTGCGGCAGTTTGTTCTGGTCTCGATAAAGTTTGCCGAGATAAGAGAGCAGTTCGGCGCCTTCGGGTGTCTTTTTGGCCTGTGAACGCTCTTTAATAGCCAGGGCACGCTTGTAGAAGCGCTCGGCTTCCTGGTGTTTCGATATGCGGGCGTAGCCTGTGGCGATGTTCGTTATCATCTCCACCACTTCCTGATGAGTTGGGCCGAGCGCGACCTCTTTCAATGAAAGAATGCGCTCGTGCATCTTCATCGCCTCGAGAGGAGCGTGGTTCTTTTCAAGAACTCCAGCGAGATTGAGAATAAGCCCTTGCAGATCGGCATGCTCCGGTCCCAGCGCTACTTCCAGTACATGGAGCGCCTTGCGCAGCATGCGCTCGGCGTCTTCGAAGCGCTCGTCGGACATATAGAGCGTGCCCAGATTGTGCAGAATGTCCCCAACTTCTGGGTGATCGTCACCTAGAGCTTTGGTCTTGAGCTCCAGAGAGCGCTTGTATAGCGCCTCTGCCGCGCCGAATTTCTGCTGCGCGGCGTAGAGCAAGGCCAGGTTGTTGTAGCTGGTTGCGACCTCAGGGTTATTAGGACCGAGCACCTGCTCGTAAATCTCGGTAAGTCTCGTGCAAATCGGCTCAGCTTTGTCGTAACGCTCCTGGAAAAAATAGACCGCAGAAAGGTTGTTCAAGCTCTGGACGATGTCTTCGTGCTGTGGGCTGAGCTCTTTTTCGCGAATTTCGAGCGCTCTCTTGTAAAGAGGCTCCGCTTCCTCGAATTTGCCTGCTTCGAAGCAGACTTCCGCGACGCGATCGAGGCAGTTAGCCACTGTAAGCGGATCTTTCGAGCGCTCGGCTTCCCAGAGCGCCGCATTAAACATTGTTTCAGCCTGAGCGAGGTCCTCGTTCTGGAGAGCCTGATTGGCTGATTCCATTAGCTTTTCAAAGTCGCTGCTCATAGGTCCCCGTGGATTGCGAATGCATGGTTAGGATAATAATGGCTTCCCAGTATTATTCACATATGAAGAATTTATATCCTATCTGACTTGAAAACTTAATTGCTTATCTGTAAGCGCTCATGAAATGTTACTTCTAGAGTTTAAGTGTCAACGTAACCGGGCAGTGGTCGGAGCCCATAATCTCTGATTGAATCGTGGCATGGTCGAAACAGTTGACTAACTCATCGCCTATGAAGAAGTAATCGATCCGCCAGCCCACGTTGCGGGCGCGGGCGTTCGTCATGACATGCCACCAGGTGTAGTTGTCAGGCTCGTCATTGACCATGCGAAAGGTGTCCAAATACCCTTTGCTGGTGAACTTGTCCATCCAGGCGCGCTCTTCAGGAAGAAAGCCGGATATCTTCACATTGCCTTTCGGGTTGGCAAGGTCGATCTCTTTGTGTGCTGTGTTGAAATCGCCACAGATAATCAGTTTTTTTCCGGATTTTCGCAGCTTTTCTGCATAGGTCAAAAACGCATCGTAGTAGCCAAGCTTGAAATTTAGACGCTCCTCGCCGCGTTTGCCATTGGGAAAATAAATGTTGAGAATGACGAAATCGCCGTAGTCGGCGACCAGCGCGCGTCCCTCTTTATCAAACTGGCTTTTACCTATCCCCTCGGAGATCGAATCCGGGCGTTCTCTTACGAACAGTGCCACGCCGCTGTAACCGCGCTTTTCGGCATGACTCCAATAACTGACGTAACCTGGTGGATTGGAGATCTCGCTATTGAGCTGGTCTGAGGAAATTTTCGTCTCTTGAATGCCGACGATGTCAGGTTTTTCCTTTGCCAACCAATCATAAAAGCCTTTCTTCGAAACCGCTCGAACGCCGTTGACATTCCATGAAGCGAAGGTTAGTTTGCTCATTTCGATGGTCTTCCCGAATGGAGAATTCTTCGAATTGTGTCCGAAATCGCTTGATGATTTCAATGTTGCTCGCCTAAGGTTTCAATGTTGTCCGGTCTGAGATAGATTGGCTGGAGCTCGCGAAACTTTGATATCTCGCAGTGAAGAATTGCCTTTCGAATATTTTTCCGGGAAACTATCTGCCATAGAGCGATCTCGTGCGTAATTGAGAGGATGCCTCTTTGTCTTGGTGCCGTCTTCAAAACTCCATACTTTGGATTGCAGCTCTTATCGCCCTGCCAATCCTCATTCCGCTCCGTGTATTCGCTCACTGCGAGGATATGAATGTGGTTGTCACTCAGCAGGAATTTGACAACGGTATTCGCTATGTGGCTTATATCAAAAATGCGTTGGAGATAACGATCGATTTTAGCTGCCAGTCATATACGAATGTCATTCCATCATCGAGAGTTCCAGCTACATTTGCTCTGACTGGTCCAAGGAAAATAGAAATCTTCCGATTTACACAAAAAGTTGCAAACCAGAAATGGATTGTTGGTGGCTGGACCAAATACTGGTGCTATGGAGTGCCAAGTCGATTACGCACGGATGCGAAATTCATTTACGAATTGCCTTTCGAAAAGGGAAGACGTTTCGCCATTAATCAGTCGTATCAGGGAAAACACAGTCATAATTCTGGTTCAGATTCAGAGTTCGCGGTTGACTTCGGTATGCCTAAAGGGACAACTGTTTGTGCGGCACGTCAAGGCAAAGTGATCGCCATCCGCGACGATTCCACTGAAGGCGGAACAGACAGAAATCGGTTCGAACACTGCGCAAATGTTGTAATCGTTCGCCACAATGATGGCACATATGCACGCTATGTTCATCTCGAGCCGCACAGTGTCCTTGTAAAACTTGGACAAACAGTCGCAACCGGAGCGCCGCTTGCTAAATCCGGACAATCTGGGTGGGCGACTTCGCCGCATCTTCACTTCGATGTGTTCAGGGTAGTAAGCGCTAGAAAAAGAGTCGGCATCCCCATTCGGTTTCAAACCTCGGAAGGTGTTCGAGATCGGCTTTGTGAGGGGGCGTATTACGGTAGTGACGGCACTCCTTAACGGTGAAGTTGCTTCACTGTGCCGACATTGGAATCCGAGCTGGTACTGTATTTAATACCAGTGTAATACAGCTTTTGGTACTTCGAAAACGATGGACTGCTTTCAAAAGTAGTTAGGAAGTGCCATATTCACTGGCTTTCCAACCAAGATAACAATAGACGGATTTGTTTCCGTTCCGATTTGGCTGCAATCAACCCAGTCTCGACCGATCGCAGATCGCCTGGCGAGCTTAGCTTGGAGAGTATCTCGATGGCCTCCAATCTTGTGCCCACCGACTCGGCCTCAATACTCTGAGTGGTCAATTGCTGAATTGCTGAGTCGCGGTGCTGAGGATTGGTCGTCTTGCGCACCACGGATAGTGCACAGGCAGTTTTTACTAAATCGCTTACTCCTTCCGCCTTGATGATTGAAGGCTTTGGCTGCACCAACGAATCGGGAAAGGGAGTCGCAGAGCTCTTCTACAAACTCCTTCTCATTCAGGAACTCGGCCAGGCTCGGATCGACAAAATCCTTTTCGAAGGCGGCGCTACCATCTTCGAGGAGATCCTGTACGTGCAGGCTTTCTTGTCTGTATTTTTCAGCCAGTTGTTTCGTCTCCGCATCATCTCCAATAATCTTAATCAGGCGATCGAAAGAGGCTTGAATGGTTGGGCGTGATTGCGTGACAAGATCTTTGAACTGACGCCGTTGAACGAACTGCGTCGACAAGAGCGTTAAATAGCTGGAAGTGACGGTGATTTTGATTTGGTCGCACTGTGCCACAATCTGTTTTGCTCGACTCACCGAGCTGGCGGCAGACTCAAAGTTGTTGAGTGTATGGAGAAGTACCGATACTGCTATGATTTCGAAGAGCAGCGGTATTGCTAGTAGAAGTGTTCCCTGAAGTCGAAGTTTCACTCGGTGATCTCTTCGGTGGACGGGTAAATTATAACTGGTCGGAATGCTGAGCCACACCCATTTGAAATCTCATCTTACTCCGAGACTCTTTGCTGCCATACTTATTAGTTCCGCGGCTTGTTGCAGCGCGGCCAGTGCGATTGAGCAGCCATTCCCTCCTACTCGCGATACCGAGTGGGCGACTCTATGCCGGTCCGGTCCGGCAACCGGGCATTCGACAGAGGAGATCTGAAACTGGCGGAGAGCCTCCTGCGCCGTGCCAATACTCCTGAGGTATTACATTTAGTATCACCAATGCGGCGCATCGATACGGCGCTTAATCTATCAATGGTGCTCCTTGCCGAGAAAAAACTCAGCGAGGCAGAGAGACTAGTGGAAGCCCAACAGGAGATTGCTAAGGACAAGGGTTGGACTGACCGCCTGATATGTCTAAGGATCAAGAGGCGGCTGCTCGACATTTATCGCGCTCAACGTTCTGGCAAAGCGAACATCGTGTCCGCTGAGGTCGTTGAGCTGAGCAGGAAGATTTTTGGGCTTAGAAGTGTGCAGTTTGTTGGATCTATGATCGAGCGTTGCCGCGATTTGGAGATGAACCAGGACTGGATCGCTCTGGTCGACTCCGCGAAAACAGGTGTATCCGCCCTGAGAACAGCTCCAAAGTCCAAGCGAAATTTGCTCCAGAGGTGTCTACTGAACAGCATGTTGGTGCTCGGGCTGTTCAAGTTGGGACAGGTCGAAGAAAGTAAGAGAGTCACTAGACAATATCTGCTACCGGAGATGAATAACGCTGAGTTGAGGGCGACCAACCTTTCGCCGGTGCTGACAAGGATAGTTCCACTCGTGGGAAGTTTTTCCGATGCTGCCATATCCGATAAAGTGGCACATCTCTGTTACCCGCGAAAAGAGGACTATCCTGAACTGTATAACGAGGCGGTTCTCGCGTCGGTCGTAGCTTCTCCGACTGAGGATCTAAGTAAGCGAGAACAACTTCTAAAAGAGATCCTCACCCGGAAATTATCCGCGTCAAATAAAGAGCTGGCGCAGCAACACCTTGCAAACTTCACATTCTTGCTGGGCGATGACAAAAAGGCGCTGCAAATGATACCGCCCACGATGCGATCTGCGCGCTTTGAATTGGATCGCTATATCTCGGCAGCAGAAGCATGTCTGGGAAGGAAAAAAGTTCTACGGAGCTGAACGAAAGACGTTATCGCATTGCACTAGCCCGAATGATTGTCATGATACAAAAGTCCAGGTCCTTAGACGACATGAACTTGCTTCCGCGATATGAAATGCTCTTGAGCGATGCGGTCGCAGCTAGAGCGAAGTGCGACGACAAGCATAGTGTAAACTCAAAAATGCTTTCGTTATATGACGACGAGTTCGCTGATTGCTGCAATTTCTTCGTTTATCGTTTGGTTTATCTCAAACAGTATTCCAAGATCGATGGTACCATCGTGCGCGTTGAAAAAGTCTTGCCCGATTTAACCGAACATACGGATGGAAGAGTCGCTTGGAGTCTACGTGCCGCGCGCGCCCTGGCGTTTCAGAACTCAGGAAAAGCCGAGGAGGCGATCGCATTGTTGTCCAGAAGGACGCCTGATCGAAAGCCTTTTGCATGGGAGGCTGAGTTGGTTGAAGCAGCCTTTGTCGGTGCATGCGCCAGTTTACGCGACCAGGGTAATGCATCCGCATCAGCAGATATGGCACGGCGCGGACTGGATCTAATGCCGAAAAACAAGGTACTTGAGAATCTATTGAAAAAGGCAGAAAATAGACGTTAGCTTAGTTGGGAAGTATGTGATCGAGTGAAACAGGTGCCTGGTGAAAAGAGTCCTTATTGTCGAAGACAGCCCAAAGATATCGGAGTCCCTGTGCGACATGTTGGAAGCGAAGGGAATTCATGTCGACTCTGCCAGGCTGCTTTCAGATGCCCGAGAAATATTGAAAACGAAAAGTGATTTTGATCTTCTTATTCTGGACTGGGGTCTTCCAGACGGTAGTGGTATCGACCTATGTCGAGAGTATCGCGAATGCCACGGTGCCAGCCCGGTATTGATCCTGACTGCGCGAACTTCAATCGATGACAAGGAAGAAGGATTCGACAGTGGTGCCGATGATTATCTGTGTAAGCCGTTTTCCGTGTCGGAGTTGTTGGCGCGTGTTGAATCTCTACTAAGACGTCCTCGCAAGTTCGTCAGTCCGAGCGCTGCAACACTCGACTTTGAAAAATCCACTTTCTGCTGGAAGTCGGAAGTTGTAATCGATCTTCCTCGAACCGAGCTGCATCTTTTGGAATTTCTGATGCGTCATCCAGCACGTGTATTCTCCGCAAGAGAGCTTCTCGAAAAGGTCTGGCCTGACGCAAGTGATACAACGGAGCAAGGTGTGCGCGCCTGTGTCCATCGCTTGCGAGAACGCCTCAGTCTTGCCGGCTGTCCGGAACTGCTGAAGTCATCAAAGGGCTTTGGCTATAGCTTCTCGCTGCCAGAGAATGATGATTCGTCAGTCACGGATAGCGAGTGACTCTATGGCAAAGATACTCGTAGTTGAGGATGACAGGCTGATCGCAGAAGGGATCATCGATCTTCTTGCTGCCAACAATCATGTAGTCGACAATGTAGCTGACGGCGAAGAAGCTCTTGATAGGCTGAAGTGCTACTACTACGATCTGGTTGTCCTTGATTGGGAGCTGCCTCGTGCGTCCGGCATCGATATCCTCAAGTATATGCGTTCAAGCGGCTGCAGCTCTCCGGTCCTGATGCTGACCGGTCGTTCCGCGGAGGCTGACATCGTCACCGGATTTGATGCCGGTGCGGCCGACTATTTGCGCAAGCCTTTCCAGATGCGAGAGTTACAGGCTCGAATCAAGGCGTTGTTGCGACGACCGTCAGATGCGGATGCGCTTCGTTTGACGGTCCGCGGATTTCATCTCGATGCGTCCAACTTTTCACTTTGTTTAGGAGATAAACAGACGAATCTGTTGCCGAAGGAGAAGTCGGTGATGCATTGAGAACGTGCATCAGAAGGTTGCGTACAAAATTGGAATCCGATCTCGATGCCCCACGCGCAATAGAGTCTCAACGCGGGCTTGGTTACAGGATTTCGCCCGATTTGCATCCGGAGTGACGAAAAGGGCATGCATATAAAACAAAGCGACATCTGCACAGTGGCAGATGTCGCGAAGGTTTTTCCTCTAGATCAGGCTTATACAGCTGCCGGTGATCCGACTGCTTCGAGAACGCCCGCGTGGACAATTTCTCCAGCATGAATGTTGACGCCCTTCATAAGTGCGGGATCTTCGAGACATGCTTTGTATCCGGATTTCGCGAGCTTCAGACCATACTGAAGTGTTGCGTTGGTGAGAGCTCTCGTCGAGGTCCACGGTACTGCGCCAGGAATGTTGGCAACACCATAGTGCAGCACGCCGTCTACTTCGTAGGTCGGAGCCGAGTGTGTCGTCGACTTGATCGTCTCGATGCAACCGCCCTGGTCGACGCTTACGTCCACCACTACAGCGCCTTTCTTCATATTCTTGATCATGTCCCTGGTGACGATTCTTGGAGCTTGTTTTCCAGGAATCAATACTGCACCGATGACCAGATCTGCAGCGGGAAGAATCTCTTCGAGATATTTGCCGATCGAGAACACCGTACGGACCTGACCGCCGAACACGTCATCGAGGTATCTCAAGCGATCGAGCGACAGATCGAAGATCGTCACGCGTGCGCCGAGTCCAAGAGCGATTTTTGCTGAGTTGGTTCCGACCACGCCGCCACCGATGATGATGACTTCGCCGGGCTCTACTCCGGGAACGCCGCCGAGCAGCACGCCTCTGCCGCCCATCGGGCGCTCGAGATAGTTGGCACCAATCTGGGTGGCGAGACGTCCGGCGATTTCGCTCATGGGTGTGAGCAAGGGAAGAGCGCCGTTCGGCAATTGCACCGTTTCATAAGCGACGCAGGTGGCGCCTGTTTTTGCCAGGTCCATTGCGAGCTTCGGGTGCGCTGCCAGGTGCAGATAAGTGTAGAGAATTTGACCTTTTCTAAGCATCGGTACTTCGGATGCTTGGGGCTCTTTGACCTTGAAGATTACATCAGCTTCCTGGAAAACAGCTGCTGCATCCGGCAATATCTTTGCGCCGGCTTCTTTGTACTCTTCGTCTGTGATACCGCTGCCGACGCCTGCGTTCTTTTCAACATAGACAGTATTGCCTTCCGCAAGCAAGGCGTTGACGCCCGCAAGAGTTAGGGCTACACGATACTCGTTATCGAGAATTTCTTTTGGTACTCCAACCTTGGCCAAGGGATAGCCCTCCTCATTGCAAAAAGCTTTAACCTCTTTAGAAGTTCAAATTTTATCTCGGAGAGGTTCCAACTCCATATACTTTGATACTTGTTTTAGTTTTCGAACCCTTAGTAAGAAGGTTCTCACAAGGTATCGCAGTCTCATGTCTCAAAATTTAGTCATAGTAAACGGTGCAAGAACGGCATTTGGAGCCTATGGCGGCAGCCTTGCCGCGCAGTCGGCCACTGATCTCGCTGTTGTGGCCACGAAGGGAGCTCTGCAAAGAGCTAAAGTTCAGCCTGATGATGTTGACTTCGTGATCATGGGCAATGTCTTGCAGACCAGCAAAGACGCAATTTATTTGGCTCGTCACGTGGCCTTGCGCAGTGGGTGCAAAGAATCTACGCCGGGTTTGATATTGAACCTTTTGTGTGGATCTGGTGTGATGGCGGTCGCCAACGCTGAAATGCTGATTAACTCCGGACAGGCGAAAGTGGTCGTTGCTGGTGGTACCGATTCGCTCTCCATGACTCCGTACATCAGCTGGGGAGTCCGCTGGGGTGCCCGCATGGGGCATACCGAGTTGTGGGATGGT
This sequence comes from uncultured Candidatus Obscuribacterales bacterium, assembly GCA_964541355.1. GTDB lineage: Bacteria > Cyanobacteriota > Vampirovibrionia > Obscuribacterales > Obscuribacteraceae > JADYXR01. The sequence goes on along the minus strand of CAZISK010000042.1, from coordinate 3,822 downwards.
CTCGATATCAGAGACACGCTTCCCAACAATTCAATGGGCGAGACGGCTGAGAACCTGCAGGCTGAGTACAACATCACGAGGCAAGAGCAAGACGAATTTGCGATCTTGAGTCAAAAGCGATTTGCCGACGCTCAAAGCAAGGGCATCTTCAACGATGAAATTGTCCCGGTGACGATCACCGATCGTAAGGGCAAAGAGACAAGTGTCGACAAAGACGAGCATTGCAAACCGGACTCGACAGTTGAAGGGCTTGCCAAGCTGCGCGCCGCGTTCAAGAAAGATGGAACCGTTACCGCCGGCAACGCTTGCGGTATTGTAGATGGTGCCTCAGCCCTTGTGGTGATGCAGGAAGAGGAAGCGTCAAAGAGAGGGCTCAAGCCGCTTTCGCGTGTTGTATCTTGGGCCGTAACCGGTGTGCCTCCGCGCATTATGGGAATCGGACCTGTTCCGGCCATTCCGTTGGCGCTTGAAAAGGCGAAGCTCAAGCTGGAAGACATCGAGCTTATCGAAATCAATGAGGCTTTTGCAGCGCAGTACCTGGCTTGTGAAAAAGTCTTGAAGCTCGATCGTGAAAAGGTCAATGTCAATGGTGGAGCGATCGCCGTAGGACATCCGTTCGGTGCTACCGGCGCGCGTTTGATTCTGACCCTGTCCAACGAGTTGCATCGTCGTAAGGCTCGCTACGGTTGCGTGAGCCTATGCATCGGTGGTGGCATGGGCATTGCGATGATAGTGGAGCGCGTTTAGTCAAAACAGATGTTAGTTAGAAAGACGGGCTCGCGACGGAAGCTTGGCTTTCCATCAGGCTTTTAAGTGGCTTGGCGTGCGGTTTGCGACGTCGGCTCAGACTGAGCGGTTTGGGCAAGTCAATGTTGATTGAGAACGGGTCGCTCCAGCGACGGCATCCGGCATTGTTGCCGTCCGTTGTTATGGGTTTCTTTCCCCCAAAGAAAAGAGCGCTCATCACGAGCGCTCCAATACTTGCTGAGACGAGCTTGGTGACTAGCTCTTGTTCCAATAGGTGACGTATTTGTTCGTCTTAACTGGCTCTGGATCTTCGTATCCTTCTACTGCCTGAACACCGACTTTGGAATAGTGGCTCTCAACCTTTTCTGGTTGTGCCTGTTCCTGCTTCACCTTCCTGTAGCCGCGCGATCTGGCATAAGCCAATTCAGGCAAGATCGAAGGGGCGTATGGAGGAGGTGGTGGTATCAGATAGCTCTTGCCTGCACCGCGATGAGCCACCCTCTTGTGTGCCGATCTCTTCAACGATTTGTGTGTTGTGGTCTTGCCTTGAATCGAAGCTGCCGAGGCATCGGTCGCGAAAGTGGTGGAAACCGAAACGAGAGCCATCAGTAGCCCGGCTGTTAGTTGCCTTAACATGGAAACCCCCTGAAGTACACATCCAAGAGCAACAGTGCTCTGTTGCCAAATCAGTCATGTTGGTGGCTTTGGCACTAAGGTTTATATTACCACCTGGTCAGATTCTTAAACCCGGTGCGCCCGTCTAGAACACAGCGGGAGCCTCTTTCGCGGGGTTCTGGATTGCAAAAACAGCGACTCCTCGAGGCTCTGACGATTATGTCAAGTTGTCAGAAGCTGTTTACACAAATTTGTTTGAATGCCAGGAAAGGCTGGATGTGAGATTCGCCGATACCGCGCTCTCTAAAAGACGCATCAGGCGGGTTGCGTAGGTCCTCTGTGCACCACAACGGGGCGCACAGGTACGTTGCACCAACGGGTGGGCACAGGCGTACTCTGTGTACCACAACTGGCGTGTGGCACAGGTCCGTTGTGCACCAACGGGCGACACAGGTCCTCTGTGCACCACATCGGGGCGCAGCACAGGTCCCTTGTGCACCGACGGGAGGCTCACAAGGTGGTCTGTGCACCACATCGGACGCGCTCTGTCCACCAAAACGGACTTTGAGGACTTGATGCAGAAAATAACAAGCGCCGCTGACTTTTCACCGACCGTGGACGGCTTGTGTTAGCGACGCTTAGGCTTCTTTTGAGAAACAGCGAGAATCGAGTTAGTTACAAGTTAGTTGTCAAACCACTTCGCCCTTCTTGGTCGGCGTTGTTGGTCAATTGAGTCTACATTCTTTGCGTTGATCGGATCCCAGGTGGCTACAGCTTGTCCCCACCAGGCTTTCATATCGACTGAGGTTGTGTCCTGCCGTCTGCGATCCTTGCGTACAACAATACGATCGGATTCGGGCAGGTTCTCCTGGACTTCATCGCGCAGCTTCTTCAGCATTTCCGCCTCGGCTGCATCATCCGTTTTCGACGTATATGTCGTTGGTTTCATTGGGTGTTCGTTATACCTCGAGGCCAGGTGTTCCAAATCGCCTTGCCAAGGGCTATCTATAGATACTTTCTTTTCAGACTTTCTGCCTAGCAAGTTGCTGATGAACTTAACTGGTCCGAAGTTTCTCCACCTAAACATGCTGTGTTGTCCCCGTTTTCTTTGAAATCTGGTCTAACGAATTATTCCCATGACAACTCCCGGGTAACAAATTAGGCAGGGATATTGTTTTGTCCCATTCCAGCCAATTCGCTTGAAATCTACCCGAAAGCATGATTACCTGGCGCTTTGATTTTTATAACATGGCTTCTACTCCCGTTTCGGATTGCGATATTGTGTTGCGGGATGTAAAGATCGGCTCGCCAGGCGCATTCGGAAAGCGACGTAATCTCGGTGCGAGACGCCGATGCTCGAAAACCGGTTGGTTCAAGAAGTTAAACCGATATCGGTCTAACTCTGTCGCGCCTTGTGATTCAAATACGGGTTGCCGAGATGGAAGTATTAGGCATCCCTACTTAAAAAGTGCCGAAAATAATTACGGATCCCTAAAAAAAGAGGGAGTTGTTAGGAGGACCTAATTGAAAGTGCCAAAAATTCATTAGGCCACCCTAATACCAGCGCCTGAAGGACTTAGTCCCACGCAAGAGACTGTCTAGAGTCCCAACGCAAAACACCCGACTTTCGCCGGGTGCTTTACGTGCGTTGGAAGTCTGGTCTTAGCTCGCTACAGTCGCATGAGATTGAACAAGCGCTAGCGACGGTGGGTTAGTTTCGCACAGGGGCAACTCGAGGCGGAGCTGATACTCGCCGGGTGGTTCAAAGCAGTGAATGCAGCGCGCTTCATACTGCGCGTCGCCAACGAGAATCTGCTCATCGGAGTTGACCATGCGCTGTGTGCGACAGGCAAAGTCAGAACCACATTTACGGCATACTGCAAGAAGCTTGTCTACGCGATCTGCCATCGCCATCAGCTGTGGTACGGGACCGAAAGATTGCCCTCTGTAGTCTAGATCGAGTCCGGAGCAGATCAGCTTTTTCTTTTGTCTCAATAAAGTTTGAACGACCCCGATAAGTTCTTCATTAAAGAACTGCGCTTCGTCGATGCCGATCACCACAGCATGAGATGAATACCGCAATATTTCTTTTGCCTCACCAACAACGATCGCTTGTGATGCAAGACCGTTGCGCGATTCGACAAAGTTCGGTTTCGAGCGTGTGTCCGTTTTGGGACGCACGATGATCGTCGGCAAGTATGCTAAGCGAGCTCTCTCAATTCGTCTTATCAACTCGCTCGATTTGCCGGCGCTCATACATCCGACAATTACCTCGAGTCTATATCCACTAAGCATTGGGCGATCTGTCTCCGATATATTCGCGGTATGCCTTTTGGCGTTTGGCTAAGTCTAGAAAAGCCGTGATAGTAACCGTTTTCGAACCAAACGCGCTCCTATGTTAACCAAATTCGAGCCTCGTGAGCTTCAACAATATTTATCTGATATGACGATCACAGTGTC
>CAZISK010000041.1:15704-17898 GCA_964541355.1 uncultured Candidatus Obscuribacterales bacterium | reverse complement strand
CGGTTTTGTATACAATATCCCAGCTTTCCATCACGCACGGTCCAGCGATAATGAGAAAGGGCTTATCCCGACCAACTTCAATAGATCCGATTTTAATAGTCACAGCGATAGCCTCGTAGTACGGCGCTCATTCTAATACCAAAATGACTAACAGCAATGATAACAATCAAAGGTTGATTAGTGCCGCAAGACCGTCAGATCGTGGTCTGATTATCTTCCTGCATGTGCAGCCCGGCTCGACAAGGTCGCAAATCATAGGACTTCATGATGATCGGCTGAAGATCGCAGTCACGAAAAAGGCATTGGACGGCGCTGCTAATCTGGCAGTCATAAAGCTTATAGCAGAATCGTTTGATCTCAGCAAATCGCAGGTAACGCTGCTTAAGGGCGAGAAATCGAGACAAAAGAGCGTTCTGCTCCAGGGCGATAAGGATAAACTTTTGGATAAACTTCAGAAAATCCTATCGGACTGCAAGTGATTGACTTTGTGCCCGGTCGGCGAGGTGGTTTCCCATTCTCACAACAGTACAGGGCCAAAAAATCTAGTCTCTTGAATCGCATCAAAAACCCATAGTTGTGGTCGGGACTAGCTCTCCGAGAACTAGCTAATCGCTTGTTAAGTTATCGTGATCCGATGTGCCGCACCAGTCGATACACGGTGTGACCAGCTCTTTGGCTTACGGGCATGATCAAGCCTTCTTTGATTGCCTGGGCAAGCATCGGTCGCAGAGTCTTAATGCGCTTCATCTTTCTAGTTCCACCAGCCATTTCCGGCAGGGTCATGCCAAGTGGATTCTTCTCGAGCAATTTTATGACTAAATTGCTTCTCGGTTTATCCTCTTGAGATCTAGACGAGCCCTTGTGCTTGACAGCCCCACCAGTTTGTTTTGTATCTTCACTGGTTGCTGTTTCATTTTGCTTCTGCTTAATCGGCTTGCGAATCTTGTTCGGCGAATCCATCTCAATATGCAGATTGGCGACATCGAATGAATCCTCTTCCGAGTCGAGTTCGTCATCTTCTTCCGCATCGTCATCAAAAGCTTCCTTTCTGAGCGAAGCATCATCAAGCAATTGTGCCGGACCGCTCGCCCCCTGGGAAGCCGAGTTCGCAACCTCCTGCTCCGCAGATTCTTCTATATCAGGAGCCTGGACTCGTGGTGGCACATCTGGTATCAGGCCAACAGGCTCTACAGCGGTCGGAGGTGGGGTTAAACCGACTGTCTCTGGTTCATCCGAATTTCCAGATTGGATATTTGTGTGAACGTCGGCAGCTTCCTGCTGCCTCGGTGTCCCCCACGCAGGCTCAGGCAGTCCACCTTTGCCAGGTGTCGGTTTCGCATCGGTTGGGGACGAAGGCTGTTGTTGCAAAGTCGACTGAGGTTGCGGTTTTGCAACTGGTTGGGCTCCACCTTCCGACGAAAGCTGTGCTGTGCCTTGCGGTGGAATCGGCTGTGCAAAGGGCTCTCGTGCTCCAGTCGGTTGTTGGGAACTCTGTTGAGACAAGCGTTGTTGTGGAACAGGCTGTTGGACTGGCTGCTGTTGCGTTGGTGATTGGGATCCACCTACTTGCTGCGGCGATTCCTGCGCCAGACCTTGCTGAGGAAGTGATTGTTGTCCTTGTGCCGAAGGTTGGCTTGCGCCCTGAGGTGGCAGGATCTGTTGAGCTGCGCCCTGTTGTAGAGCCGGCTGCGATCCTGGTTGATATTGCTGTGGCGTTCCCAATTGCGGAGAGGCTTGTGAAGCGGACGGCTGCTGAACAGCGCCGGACTGCTGCGCATATTGCGGCTCCATGCCTGGCTGGCTCACCGGAGGACGAACAGGCTGTTGTCCTGTTGGTTGAGTCGGAACTGGTTGCGGAGCGACCTGCGGTTGCATCCCCGGCGTTGGAAGCTGTTGCTGTTGGTTAAGCGGCTGCGTCGAAAGCACCAGCGGAACAGGTTGCTGCCCGGCTGTTGGTTGCGTGTACGGCTGCTGCGGAGCGCCTTGTTGCGCACCTGGAGTTTGAACCGCACCCTGCTGCGGAGCTCCTTGTTGTGCGCCTGGAGTTGGAACCGCACCCTGTTGCGGCGCTGGAAGTTGTGTATACGACTGCTGCGGAGCTCCTTGCTGTGCGCCTGGAGTTGAGCCCACGCCCGGCTGCGCCGCCGGAAGTTGCGTATACGACTGCTGCGGAGCGCCTTGTTGTGCGCCTGGA
>CAZISK010000041.1:0-15604 GCA_964541355.1 uncultured Candidatus Obscuribacterales bacterium | reverse complement strand
GCGTCGCCGGAAGTTGCGTATACGACTGCTGCGGAGCGCCTTGCTGTGCGCCTGGAGTTGGAACCGGCCCCGGCTGCGTCGATGGGAGTCGCGTGTATGACTGCTGCGGAGATCCTGGCTGTGCGCCTGGGTTTGGAACCGCGCCCGGCTGAACCGATGGAGGCTGCGTATAAGACTGCTGCGGAGCACCTTGACGCGCACCTGGAGTTGGAACCGCGCCCGGCTGAACCGATGGAGGCTGCGTATACGACTGCTGCGGAGCACCTTGATGCACACCTGGAGTTGGAACCGCGCCCGGCTGCGTCGCCGGAAGTTGCGTATACGACTGCTGCAGGGCTCCTTGCTGTGCGCCTGGAGTTGGAACCGCGCCCGGCTGCGTCGCCGGAAGTTGCGTATACGACTGCTGCGGAGCGCCTTGCTGTGCGCCTGGAGTTGGAACCGAACCCTGCTGCCACGCTGAAGGCTGAGAATAAGACTGCTGCGGAGCGCCTTGCGATGCGCCTGGAGTCGGAATAGCTCCCGGCTGCGCCGCCGGCGGCTGGGGAAAGTTTTGGCTAGCAGGCGGTTGTTGAGGAATCGACTGTTGATCGCTTTGCAAAAATTGTGGTCGCCCTTGCTGAGGTTGCTGGCCTGACGAGTACGGCTGCGCCTGCGCACCTTGTTGCGAGACTGGCTGCTGAAGCTGAGGGGTCGTTTGCCCTTGCGGCGAAGGTTGCCATGGCTGTGACGACATCGCATCAGTAGGTGGTGATTGCGTGTTCGGAGGAGTAGGCTGAGCACCTTGCGGCACGGACTGCGAGCCGCTCTGCCACGGGTCAGGCGCTGACCTCCCAGCGATATAAGTAGGACTCGGAACGCTCTTGAATACTGGTGGGCTATTAGGAGCGCTCTGGTTTTGACTGGATCGAGTGACGTTTCTGAAAACAGCCTTTGTCTCTGGTACTGTAGCCGCACCAGCTGTTCCACCACTCTCTTCAGCCTTGCGCCTTGCGGTGAGCTCGTTTTCAGCGTCGTCGCCGATGTTATCTGTTGCGTCCAGGTCGCTTCCTGACATGCAAAACTCCTACCCGCGCTTCCAAGCCGATCCAATCAAATTTGACACACTTTACGGCTTTTCGCACTATGCATAACTCCAGCATACCGCAACAACCCGGCAGTCCGAAATCCTCAAGATTAGTAAAGGTTGCAGCCTTCGATTATGGAAAAACTTATATGTAATTGCTATATTCCGAGCGTTTGGTTGTCGTCTGTCGGAACAGGCGGTCGAAGTCATGTTTTTCTGAAGCAAGCGCTGGAAACGGCGCAAGACTCACAGAGAAACGAGGAGTTGAATTTGTGACAGTCGGTTCTTTTGTTTTTATGCTTCACAGCCACCTTCCTTATTATCGCAAGGCTGGCATGTGGCCATTCGGTGAGGAAAATGTTTTCGAGTGCATCGTCGAAACATATCTCCCAATACTGAATATGATTAGCAATCTCTACGACGAAGGCATAAAAGCGAAGCTGACCATCGGAATTACGCCGATTCTCGCAGAGCAACTGTCCGACGAGCACATGAAGCAAGGCTTCGAAAAGTGGATGGAGCAGCGCATCGAGAAGTCTCGAGAAGATGAAGTCCGATTCGGACAACGTGGCGAAACTACAGACCCAGAGCGCCTGAGATTGGCACGATATTACCTGGATTGGTATAGCAAACTCCTCGATGCATTCAGGAACCGTTGGGGGCGTGATATCATCGGCGGTTTCAAAAAATTTCAAGATCTGGGCGCGATTGAGATTACAACATCAGCAGCGACGCACTGCTTCTCGCCATTGATCGGAGAGGACTCGTCGCTGCAAGCGCAGTTCAAAGCCGGCGCCGACAACTACAAAAAACATTTTGGTCGCGCAGCAAGCGGATGCTGGCTCCCGGAATGCGCCTATAGACCCTCTGAAGAAGGACGCCCGGGGATTGGACACTGGCTGCATGAAGCCGGTCTGAAATATTTCTTCACCGAATCCTTTGTGATAAGCGGCGGTCAGACCGCCGATGTACGACGAGTTTTTGGTCCGTACGGAACAATCGAATACATTCCGGCACCGTCGCGTCCACCGACAGGCTACGACACCTTCGAAGCATTCTGGCTCAAGGAGTACCCGGTCGCTGTGATGGGTCGTCACGAGCAGGCCAGCTATCAAGTTTGGTCCGCAGACCATGGTTATCCAGGTGACGGCAATTATCGAGAGTTTCACAAGAAAGACGATGTCTCCGGATTGCACTTCTGGAAGCTGACTTCGAAAACCACTGATCTGGGCGACAAAGAGCTTTACAATCCGGAATCGGCATTGTCACGCATTAATGAAAACTCCGATCACTACGTTGGACTGATTCAAAACGCTCTGACCAATCAGCTGAAATCGACCAGCAAACCAGGTCTGATTATGGTGAGCTTCGATACCGAACTGTTTGGTCACTGGTGGTTCGAAGGGATTGTATTCATTGAACAGGTAATCCGAAAGCTCAACGAATACACGGCAGTAAAGATGTCTACTGCCAGCGAGTATTTGAATGAGTTTCCGCCCGTACATGCTATCGAGCTGCCACAATCATCATGGGGCTCCGGCGGTCACTGGCAGGTCTGGCTAAACAACGATACGGAGTGGATGTGGCCGGTGATTCAAGCTGCTGAGAAGACAGCACGCGATCTAATTGAAAAGCACCTGTCTTCGGGCTCGCAAGACCAGCTTCGCACCCGCGCGCTCAAGCAACTCGCAAGAGAGCTGTTCCTCCTCGAATCGAGCGATTGGCCTTTCCTCGTCACGACGGCTCAGGCCAAGCAATATGCTGTAGAACGGTTTAGAGGACACCAGGAGCGTTTCAACACGATCGCCGAAATGGTCAAATCCGACAGTATCGATGAATCGAAACTGGCTGAAATCGAAGGGATCGATAACTGCTTCTCAGAGATCTCTTTGCAGAACTTCAAGCTCACACCAAGCAGCATTGCAGCAACCAGAACTTAAGGTTCGACCGATACGTTATCTTGTTCTGCCAGATTCAATGGTGGAATTGTGCATATCAAACTGCACTAATAGAAGCTGCCCTGAAGCCGACGAGATTTGGTTTTGAACTGCTACGACTAACGGTTACAGTCGGAGCATCTAATTATGCTTCCCGCCAGGTCGACTTGATTTTGACGACGGCGTTGATTGAGATTCCCCAGCCGCGCGTTCCAAAATCTCCGCTCCGAAGCTCATCCCTGGCGGCTTGGCACTAATCGCCGGACTAGAGCCTCCCGCCGCCATAGTCGAGCGCAACCCCTGGGCACCGCCTGCAGTATCACCAGCTCGAATCCGATCGCGCAATGCCGTGAGCGTTCTCGGCAACTCCATGCGAACAGCCTTGCGGACAAGCCACTGTGGTACCGGCAACCCGGGATCGACATACATTGAGTATTTCACTACGGTGGAACGGCCGTTCTCTCTTGCAGATAAAGCCCAAGAGCCCTTGAAGTCTTTGAGCGTACCGCCGATACGCTTGAACACTATCTCTTCACAAGGTCTATATTCGGACTCAACTGTATAGGTGATGAAGGACAGAACTGGAGGAAAGACTTCGACTCTGCATCGCATGACAGATCGCTCTGCTTTGTCTTCCAACATTTCCACCTCTTTCATTCGAGGCGATATCTTCCCCTGAAATTCAAACGGATTGGTAAGGATTCTCCAGACACTTTCAGGCGAATCATCGATCAAGATTTTCGCGACAACGAATCTTGTCGTAGCGCCGTTGTCGTCACTTTCAACGATGACCTCGCCATCTTTCAAGCGTCTCCACTCTTGTCCGCTTTCAGCCTGAACATCATGAGCGAGCGACGGGCTGGCTTGACGAGCGTTGGCAGAATCTGGCGGGAGGAAAAGCATAGACGCAACAGTGAGGAGGGCACACAGAAGCGCCCCTGGAAAACCTTTCATATGGGAGGTCCTCGATGAAATCAGAGAGAAGTATGCCGGAATGGCTCGGAGTGCGCTTTTCGTCGGAGTACCTGCTTCGACAATACTCCTCAATCGACAGCTTGTCTAGGCTCTACAAGATCTATAAAATTCTGATAGCACACCCAGCAGCAATCGATGCCGTTTTCGAGAGACACGTCCCCCAATCTTCCGGACAAAGTCACAATTAAGATTGACGCCGACCCACCTTTAATGTTCCGACCCCTTCTACAGTTATATTTCTTAGAAGTACAAGTCTTATCACCTTATGCTGTTGTACCTTTGCTTACCGGCTTGCATATCAGAGGACTTTTCTGTGGCGCGCACGAAAATTGTGGCAACCATCGGACCATCTAGTCGCGATCTGGAGACTCTTCAGGCGATGATCGAGGCGGGCATGGACGTTGCCAGGATCAACTGCTCTCATTCCGAGCACCAGTTTATCCAGGACCTGGTTGTAGACATAAGAGAACTCAGTACTCGGCTGGATAAGCCGGTCGGCATTCTGCTCGACCTTTCCGGTCCGAAGCTTCGCACAGGAAAGCTCGAGAAAGGCTCGATTGAGCTTGTGACGGGACAGCAGTTCACACTGACAAGCCGGAAAGTCCCAGGGGACGAAAGTTGTGTAACAACCAACTACGAACCGCTGTCACGCGAAGTGCACGAAGGTGCCTGCATTCTGCTTGACGATGGACTGATGGAGCTTAAGGTCCTTGCCACGACCGACACCGATTGTGTGTGTGAAATCATCACCGGTGGCATTCTGAAAAATCATCAGGGGATTAACATCCCCGGAGTGCGTCTTTCTATCCCAGCTCTCACGGAGAAAGACAAGAAGGATTTAGCATTCGGATTGAAATGCGAAGTTGATTTTGTCGCATTGTCGTTCGTAAGAGATGCGCAGGATATCCTCGAGCTGCGCGAGCTGATGGCTGACCACTGGCCTACGCCGTTCGTAATTGCGAAGCTGGAAAAACCGGAAGCGGTCGAGCACCTGGACGATATTCTTGATGTCACGGATGGTGTCATGATCGCACGCGGAGATCTTGGTGTTGAGCTTCCACCGGAGCAAGTCCCCCCGGTTCAGAAGCTGATCACAAGGAAAGCGGTCGCCAAAGGAAAACCTGTCATTACCGCAACGCAAATGCTCGATTCGATGGTCAGCAATCCCCGACCAACACGGGCTGAAGCCTCCGATGTGGCTAACGCGATATACGATGGAACAGACGCCGTCATGCTCTCAGAGGAGACGGCCACCGGTAAGTATCCGCTCAATGCCATCCAGATGATGGAAAGAATCGCCACCACTGTTGAAACAAGCCAGGAGCGTACAAACCAACTGCGAGAAGGTGATTACGTCCAGAACACGGCTTACGCGATCGCACATGCGGCTTGCGAAATGGCGGTCGACATGAAGGCTCGATTGATTGCAACTTTCACCAAGAGTGGTGCCACGGCGAGATTGATTTCCCAGCTCCGACCGCCTGTAACCATCGTCGCTCTAACCCAGCACGGTCATGTTTACAACCAACTGACCCTGTTATGGGGAACAACGCCGCTGATGCTTACAGAAGTAAGCGATTCGATCTCGACGCTGAATCTCGTCGAGCAAACATTGCTGCGCCGCGGCATGGTTGCCGCAAAAGACAATATCGTCATCACCGGTGGACTGCCGCTCGCGGCTCGAGGACCAGCCAACTTCGTGAAGCTGTCGACGATCTCACCAAGACTGCCGACCAGCGATTGGGAGCTTAAAGGAATATAGAACGCGCTTGGAAACGATCGGGACTGACCTCGGACTCTTGAGCTGTTTACCAAACAAACATTTAGCCCAATTCTGAATCAGAGGGCACATCTTTGTGGACGAGGTAGCCGCAGATCGGATCGTCTTTCAACATGTACTTCTCGCGGGTCACCCGCACGCCAAGCAGGCTCTCCATTAGGTGCGGCTCCAGCACACAAACTTGCCGGTAGGACTTGGCTACGTCGTGAAGAGCGCAGTGCTGCTGAAAAATGAAGAAATTGCCGTCTTTGAGCTCTTGCCATTCAGTCATATAACCGTCTTCCGAGAAGATTTTCGCGACCTCTTCCACGCGGTCGCGGAGGGCTCTATTCTCCACCCGCGCTTTCAGACGACTGAGGCGCTTGCGATTACGAGCAATTAAGAGGTCCATGACACCCTTCTGACCGGACTGCTCGTGTACGGCATCGAGCAGGTCCATAGCAAGGGTTTGAAACCCGGAAGGGAACAGAGATTCGGCCTTGGATGTCAAACGGTAGTTGTACGAAGGTCGACCTCGAGACCTGCGCACAACGCGGGATTCCACCAGTCCATCATTTTGCAGGACCTGGAGATGCCGGCGCACAGCCATCGCTGTAATATTGAGCACTTCGCAAAGCGCCTGGACTGTCATCTCGCCTTCCTTTTTCAGGTGAAGGAGAACGGCATCTTGAGTGCTGTCGGGGTTCTTACCTAGTTGATACGTAATCATTTGTAACAGCACCACCTCAATGGAATCAAACCTTTTTAATAATTCCATCGCCTCAAACGCCCAACTGGTCAGGGTTTTCACGAGACGTTCAGTAAAGGAAATGATACCTCGTTTTCGGGCGGATCTCAGACAGCGTCATAGGGCCTACTTACTCAACGATAGCGCATTTCCGAACCAGCCACGGTGGGGGGTGTGAAAGCATTATTAAATAGCGTGAATCATTTTTAGATATTTGATACTATTTTATATGTAAAACCCATAGAATCAAAGGTTTAGGATCTTTAAGGTCGTTCCCAAGTGTGAAAAGAGTACGATTTACGAAGATCCAGTCCGACCCGATGCCCCAGCACGCGGGGTTTGCACATAGAAGGTATGAAGGAAATGGAAGCTCCCTTGCTCAAAATTGAAGACCTGCATGTAGAAGTTGACGGCAAAGAGATACTCAAAGGCGTCAATCTCGAAATTAAGAAGGGAGAAGTCCATGCTCTCATGGGCCGTAACGGTTCGGGCAAATCGACTTTGTCCTACGCCTTGATGGGTCACCCCAACTACAAAATCACCAAAGGTCGCATCGTTTACAACGGTCAGGAGATTAACGAACTCGCCACCGACCAGCGAGCCAGATTGGGATTGTCTCTGGCATTCCAGTATCCGGTCGCCATTCCTGGAGTATCAGTCTCCAACTTCCTAAGGGCAACTACCAAAGCGGTGCGCGGTCAGGAAGTGCCAATCAAGGAGTTCCGCAAAGAGCTGCAAGCCGCGATGGACAAGCTCGGCGTTCCCAAAGAATTTCTTTCCCGCTATGTCAACGACGGTTTTTCTGGAGGCGAAAAGAAGCGTCTGGAGATTCTCCAGATGTCCATGCTAAAACCGTCGGTCGCAATTCTCGATGAGACCGACTCCGGACTCGACATCGACGCACTAAAGACGGTATCAAGCGGCATTAATGCGCTTGCTACGCCAGAGACGGCAATACTGTTGATTACACACTATCAACGCATTCTTAATTACGTACAACCGGACTTCGTTCATGTGTTCCAGGAAGGAAGAATCGTCTGTTCAGGCGGTCCAGAGCTTTCCAAAAAGCTTGAAGAACAAGGCTACGACTGGGTCACACAAGAACTTACAATCGCATAAGAGGGAACTATCATGTCGGCAGAATTAGCATATGATCCTAATATTAGGGACATAGGGGACGACTATAAATACGGTTTCCGTGATGAAGAAGACTATATCTTCAAATCGGGACGAGGCCTCACACGCGAAATCGTCATCAGCATTTCGAAAATGAAGAACGAGCCTCAATGGATGCTCGACTTTCGCCTGAAGGCGCTTGATATATTCCTCAAGAAGCCGATGCCGACCTGGGGCAATACGAAGCTCCTCCATGACATCGATTTCGACAACATCTACTATTACATCAAGCCTTCGGAAAGGGGCGAGAAGAACTGGGACAATGTTCCGGAAGGAATCAAGAAGACATTCGATCGACTCGGCATCCCCGAAGCGGAAAGAAAATTCCTCGCCGGCGTCACCGCTCAGTATGAATCGGAAGTTGTCTACCACTCGATTCGAGAAGATCTCGTCCAGCAAGGCGTGATATTCCTCGATATGGATTCCGCACTGCGCGAGCACGGAGACATTGTTCGCAAGCACTTCGCGACGGTAATTCCCGCGGCTGACAATAAGTTCTCAGCACTCAACTCCGCAGTATGGTCAGGCGGAAGCTTCATCTGGGTGCCGCCCGGTGTCAGGGTCGAGATTCCGTTGCAAGCATACTTCCGCATTAACGCGGAAAACATGGGTCAGTTCGAAAGGACGCTTATCATTGCGGAGCCAGGCAGCTTTGTACATTACATCGAAGGCTGCACCGCTCCAACCTATTCGAGCGACTCCCTGCACTCCGCTGTGGTCGAACTCATAGCCAAGCCCGGAGCACACATCAGATATACAACCATCCAAAACTGGTCGCGTAACGTCTACAACCTGGTCACCAAGCGCGCCATCGCCGAAGCCGGCGCTAAAGTGGAGTGGGTAGACGGCAACCTCGGCTCGAAGTTGACGATGAAATATCCTTCCATCTATTTAACCGGAGAAGGCGCCACCGGAGAAGTTTTGTCGGTTGCCTTCGCCGGCCACGACCAGCACCAGGATGCAGGCGCCAAAATTGTGCATGCCGCGCCCAATACGACATCAATCGTAGTGTCCAAATCGATTTCCAAAGACGGCGGCCGGACCTCTTATCGTGGGCTGATCAAAGTCTACCCGGGCGCAACCGGCGTGAAAACATCGGTAAAATGCGATGCCCTGCTGCTCGACGAACAGTCCCGCTCTGACACGTACCCGACCATGGAGATCGATGAAAAGGATGTCTCGGTCGAGCACGAAGCGACGGTATCCAAAGTCGGCGAGGAGCAACTCTTCTATTTGATGAGCCGCGGGCTGACTGCAGATGAAGCAAAGGCTATGGTCGTCAACGGCTTCTTCGAGCCGTTCACGAAAGAACTTCCACTCGAATACGCGGTCGAGCTCAATCGCTTGATTCAGCTCGAGATGGAAGGCTCGGTCGGATAGTACGGTCGAGTGTGGGAGAGAGAAAGAAGGAAGCATGTCAGAGTCTATCACTTTGAACACTATCAACCGTGCGCATGTAGACCAACTCACGAAGGACAAGGGCGAGCCGGAATGGCTCGAGAAGCTCAGACTGAAAGCCTTCGAGCAATACATGGAGGCTGACAGCCCGAGCACTCGGTCCGACGACTGGCGCAAAACGCTCGTCGAAACCCTCGAACTGTCAACGCTCTCGCCCGCCCCGGCTGGCGCCTCCGCTGAGCAATCGTCAAACAGCAAAGCAGTTTTCGAAAGCCGACTCAAGTCGCTAGCCGGCGTCATCAAACACGTCGGCAACTCTGCTGTCGAGCATTATCTGGCACCAGGCTTGGCTGAAAAGGGCGTTGTTCTTACGACTCTCGATGAATGCATCAGAACCAAATCTGATCTTGTGAAAGAGCTTTTCGAATCAAAGGATCTGTCTAGAGAAACCGGAAAGCTCTCGTTCATGACGGCGGCTTTCTTTGCAAGCGGTGCTTTCCTATACGTTCCCAGAGGCGTTGCGGTTGAACAACCGTTCGTTATCATCAACGAGCTGTCACCGGATATGGTACCAGGGCAGGTCATATTCCCGCGAATCATAATCCTGGCAGATGAAAGCGCTCAAATTAATGTCGTCAACGTTTTCGAAGGAAGCGGCTCCGCGACAGGTTCTACGGAAAAGGCGCCGAAAGGCAAGCGCAACTGGATCGTGACAAGCGCAATTGTCGATGTTGTCGCCCGCGCGTCTGCGTCGGTACACTATCTTGAACTCTACAACTTCGGAGCTCAGGTTTTCTCTGTCGCCCGCAACAACAACTCAGTTGGTCGCGATGCAGCAATATATGCATTAACGGCGGCGCTTGGCGGCGGTCAGCTCAAATCCGACATCATCACCAGCCTCAAAGATCGCGGAGCCTCGGCAGATATTCGCGGCGTAGCATTCGGCGATGGTGATGAGCACTTCTTCTACAATACGGTACAAAACCACGACGCATCTGACACCGTGTCTAATATCAACTTCCGTGTCGCGCTCAACGGCAAAGCGGTATCGTCCTATCAGGGCAACATCCGCGTAGCGATCTCCGCGTCTGGCACGGATGCGTTCCAGTCGAACAAGAATCTGCTGCTAAGTGAAACAGCCAAAGCCGAGTCGATTCCACGTCTGGAAATTCTCACCGATGACGTAAAGTGTTCGCACGGCGCGACGGTCGGACCGGTCGACAAAAATCAGCTCTTCTATCTGATGAGCCGCGGTCTCAGCGCCAAGGAAGCCGAAGAATTTATAGTCTCCGGATTCTTCAATGAGATCTTCTCTAGCCTGAAGATCGAAGGTGCAGCCGAGTGGTTCGAGAATCTGATCGGCGACAAGATCCATTCTGTTGAAAGAACTCTCCAGGGTGCGAAATCATGACAGATTCCGACTTTATCAAGGTAGGCACGATCGACGAGATTCCCGAAGGCCAGGTCAAAGTATTCGAGCTCGACGGAGACCGGATAACGGTATGCAATGTCAGCGGCTCACTGTATGCAGTATCAGATATTTGTTCGCACGATTATGCTCTTCTGAGCGAGGGCGAGCTTGAAAACAACGAGATCACCTGTCCGCGCCACGGCGCTCGCTTCGATGTAAAAACCGGAAAGGCGCTATGTCTTCCAGCGGTAGTCCCGGTCCAGACCTACGCCGTCGAGGTTAGAGGAAATGAGGTCTGGCTGTCGCCGACTCAACCGGCCAAAACCGTTTAAATGCTATTGACCCACGGACGATAAAGAGAAGGATTCACCAAATATGACACCGGTCGCTCAACCACCATCCGCAGTCAAACCAAACAGCAAGTCCATGAATAATGGGTGTACACCTATGACACAAGCTACTTTCAATGAAGAACTGAGCACCAACAGGTCACGCGCCATGCTCGACACGACGAAGATCATCAAAGATTTCCCGATCCTGAGCCGTCAGTTGGATGGTAAAAGACTGGTCTATCTCGACAACGCCGCCACCTCGCAGAAGCCGGCGGCAGTCATCAACGCGATCACACACTATTATCAATACTATAACGCCAACATTCATCGGGGCTTGCACACTCTGAGCGAGGAAGCGACCATCGCATTCGAAGGCGTCAGAGAGAAAGTAAGAGACTTTATCGACGCGCCTTCCGAGCGCCAGATCATCTTCACGCGCAACGCCACCGAAGCGATCAATCTCGTGGTCAATTCGTGGGGCAAGCACAATATTTCAGCCGGCGATGAAATCGTTATCTCCGCTTTAGAACATCACTCCAACTTCGTGACCTGGCAGCAGCTCGCTCTGGAAAAAGATGCAAAACTGCGTTTTATCGAACTAACAGAAGATGGCAGAATTGATGTCGAACAGGCGGCGACGGTGATCAACGCTAAGACCAAGATCGTTGCAATCTCTCAGATGTCCAACGTTCTCGGATCAATTACGCCGGTCGAAGAGATTGTGCGATTGGCTCGTATGAATGGCAGTCTGGTCTTGTTGGACGGCGCTCAAGGCGTGCCTCACTTGGCCACGTCGGTGCAACAGCTCGATGTCGACTTCCTGGTCTTCTCCTTCCACAAGATGCTCGGACCGACAGGGGTAGGCGTACTCTACGGGCGCGAAGAGCTGCTTGACAAAATGCCACCATTTCTCTTCGGTGGAGACATGATCAGCTCCGTCCATCGCGATCGAACCAAGTTCAACGAACTGCCCTGGAAGTTCGAAGCCGGAACCCCGAATATCGCCGATGTTATCGCTTCGGGCACAGCGCTGGACTATCTCAATCAACTCGGCATGGAAGCTGTCCGAAATCATGAAGTTGAAATCACCGCCTACGCCTTGGCTCGGCTTGAAGATTTTGGTGGACTGACAATTTATGGACCGCGCGATGCCAACCAAAAGGGTGGTGTGGTGTCATTCAATTTGTCCGACATTCATCCTCACGATCTGGGTCAGCTGCTCAATGAATTCGGAGTGGCGATTCGAGCCGGTCATCATTGCTGCCAACCTCTGATGAGCGACCTCAAAGTAAGCGGCACCGCCCGCGCTAGCTTCTACGTTTACAACACCAAGGATGACGTTGACGTCTTTATATCCGCACTAACGGAGGCGAGGAGAATCTTTGGCCATGTCTCTTGCAGATGATCTGTATCGCGAAACCATTCTCGATCACTACCACAACCCACGCAATCACGGGATAATCGACAATCCCTCCGCTAAGGTGGAAGGAGTCAATCCCTTATGCGGGGACGAGCTCACCCTCTATCTGATGGTAGAGAAGGACAAGGTGGTCGATCTAAAACTCGAAGCCAAAGGCTGTTCGATTAATACCGCATCTGGTTCCATGATGACTGAAGCGGTGCTCGGCAAAAGCGTCGAAGAAGCTACTGAAATAATCAGCAAGTTCAAAAGCATGATGCTCGATAAGAATCAGAGCGAACTCGAGCTGCCGGAAGAGATGGCAGACCTGGAAGCGCTCCAGGGCGTGAAGAAGTATCCGGTTCGCATCAAATGCGCCTTACTTCCCTGGAATACACTTATCGAAGGTCTCGAATCCATAGGAAACAAGAAATAGTTTCATCAGCAGGAGAAGAAATGTCGACACTTCAGGAAGACGTAGTCAGAGAAAACCTTCGCACTGTCGTAGATCCGGAGCTTGGTCTCAGTATCGTCGATCTCGGCCTGATTTATGACATCAAGGTGGACGACTCCAACGTTCTCGTTAAAATGACATTGACCAGCCCAGCCTGTCCTTTGGGCGCAGTGATTCAATCACAGGCACACGCGGCTGTTCAGAAGCTGCCCTGGGTCAAGGACATCAAGATCGAACTCGTATGGAGCCCTCGATGGGATCCTCGTACGATGTCGAGCGAAGAGGTTCAAATGGAGTTGGGCATACTTTGAACCTCCCCCTGACATCAAAATTGGCGAGGTTGTTACAAATTTCTCATAAGCTAATGCAAGCTTGGGTCGGACCCAAGTAAACTTGCTTTGGCATCGAAGATGTCAACACGCACCCTGGAGCCTATGGCCCATCCTGTTTTGCACGACCATGACGGTCATGTCGATGACCTGATCAGCACAATTCTTCTCTGGCTCTCGCCGGAGATCGAGTTGCAGGCTGTCGGCATTACCAACGGCGATTGTTACGCGGATCTGGCTCTTGAAGCCATGCTCAAAATCGCGACATACCTGGGTCTTGAAGGAGCGGAGGTCTCGATGACACCGGACGAGGTGCCCAACCCCTTCCCGGAAAACTGGCGTCGCGAGAGCCACATTATCAATGAGCTACCGCTCTTTGGCGAAAACTATTTGAAAGAGCCCTATCAACAGGGACGGGCGCGGCGAAGCGAAGCAGTCTTTACCGACTGTCTGAGCAATTCAAAAGTGCCGCTCACTGTCGTCACGACCGGTCCATTGACTACCGTCGCCAGGGTCCTTACACAAGATCCGACGCTGTCCTCGAAGGTCAAAGAGATGATCATCATGGGCGGTGCCATCAACGTTGCCGGCAATGTCGAAGAAGAAGGTCACGACGGCAGCGCCGAGTGGAATTTGTACGCCGATCCAGGTGCGTTCAAGTCGATACTGGACAGCAAGATTCCGATCAAGTTGATAACGCTCGATCTGACTAATCGCCTGCCAGTAACGAAAGATTTTCTGGCCAAGCTGGAGGCTCAGGCGGAAAGGCACAAAGCCTCGATTCTGGCGACAAAGCTCTGGTCACTGGTCAAAGGCTTCGAATACTACTTCTGGGACACCATAACGGCTGCGGCAGCAATCTCTCCGGAGTTGTTCAAATTCAAAGAGATGAAAATCGACACCAATATCAATGGCAAAAGTCAGGGCCGGATTTTCACGACGCTGTTCGGCGGAAGAAAGGTGCAGGTAGCTGCCCAATTGGACAAAGATGGATTCGAGGAGTTATTGCTTTCCATTTTGGGAAGCAAGTAAGGCCTGCTTCAATCTCAGGGTTTTAATCCCTTGACTTCCAGGCCGCTAAATCTTACTCTAGGCGCAGCTTGCCTGGATGCAAGTTCTTACTACACGACCAAAACTCATGGAGCAATGGATTGATTCCGGCTTTCGTATGCACGGAGGCATGAATCAATAAGTCGCGGAGGCAAACGTTCTAATTGGAGATCCTGAGACCGCTCCTCTTCAGTGAGGATCTCAACCGATCAGCGCCTTTGTATGCCGAAGCGACGCCGGCGTTCCCAGTAATCATCCGCCTTTCGAGCGTTTTCCTTATCGATGTGGTAGGACTCAACCTTGGATGTTGAAACGGATTCCTCAAAGACGGCATCAGGTTTACAACGCAATGAAAGAGAAACTGCTCAAAGCTCAAAAGAAATTCAAATCGCTGATCGAAAGCCGCCAGTACAAATGGTATCAACGTGGTGTCATAGCGATATCAACGGTGGTGGCAGGCTTTTTTATCTTCGACAGCGTCCCTTACTATAGTGCCATCGGTGATGGCAAACATGCTTTTGAGACAGGCGACTATGCGACAGCGGAAAAGTCGTTCTTCGAAGCGCTCGAGCTCTCGAAGAAGTATGGCGAAGCCGATACCCGTTATCTAAGTGCGCTCAACAATCTGGCTGAATTGAAGCGCGTGACCGCCAAATACGATGAATCAGAACAGTTGTATCGCCGGCTGGTCAGCCTGGTGGAAACACAGCTCAAGAAAGACAGAAAAGAGATCGCATTGAGTTATAACGGACTTGCCCTGGTTCTGCGCGATCAGTCCAAATACGATGAAGCCGAAAAATCTTACCTGACAGCGCTGAAGAAATGGGATGAGGATGTAAAATTGCCCACCGACCCGCGTCGGGCCTCTTTCATCAACGGACTGGCAAAAGTCTACAGAGATACGGGACGGTTCGCCGAGGCCGACAAATCATACAAGGAAGCGCTCGCCATCAAAGAGAAAGCTCTAGGGAAGAACGATGTCGCCAACTCGAGCGTGCTCGTCAACATGGGCACCTGGTATCGAGACATGGCTAAATACAAAGAGTCCGAGCAATGCTACAAGCAAGCGCTCACTCTCGACGAAGCGGCGCTGGGTCCCGAACATCCTGACACCGCAACCGATATCAACGATCTTGCTGGTTTGTACAGAGTGACCGGGCGCCTCAATGAAGCAGAGCCGCTATTCAAGCAAGCGCTGGCAATCAGGCAGAAAAGACTGGGACCTGACCATCCGCTTCTCGCCAAAAGCTTGATCGGTCTGGCGGCGATCAAGATGAGCCAGAAAAAACCGGCGGAGGCGGAGGACTACCTCAACAAGTCACTGGCGATTCAAACCAAGAGCCTGCCAAAAGACCACAAGGACATAGCCGACACCTATGAGTACCTCGGCAAGCTATTTGCCGCGCAACACCAATTCGACAAAGCGGAAAAAGCGCTCAACACCTGCCTTTCCATTCGCAGGACCGTTCTTGGCGATGGACATCCCGACACTGGTGTAGCCTATCTGGAGCTGGCCAAGCTGGGATTTGTCACCGGTCACGACAAGGATGCTTCCGAATATCTCGAAAAATCG
>CAZISK010000040.1:0-17968 GCA_964541355.1 uncultured Candidatus Obscuribacterales bacterium | reverse complement strand
CCGGTCGATCGCAACTTTGATTCGATGAGAAGCAATGCACAAACTGAGACCGCCACAATCGTCACCAGGATAAGCACGACTCCCGCCAGCATGATTAACGGCAGCACACCCCCGCGCGAGTTCCGCATGGAGAGCTTCATCAGTCCTCTCCTCCATCGTCTACGACTGGTCCTCTGTAATACAGAACCATCTTAACGGCGCCGGATTTTGAACGAACCGGAATGATCATCGGACTTGATACAGGCACGTCCGGAGCCGCTTCCGGACCGGGTGTGAACCCGGCTCTCGGCATCTGGTTGAGAATATGGGCTATGCTGTCGTCAGGCAGAGTGAGAATAGTGGTTGGGTGCTTGGTTGCGTATATGTCCACGTAGACTCGGAGCACCGCTTTGGCTGCGGCTTCCGATTCGGTGAGCGAACTGTATCCGCCCTTGTGTTGCACTTCAATCGTTACCTGGCCTCCCTCTGAGAAGTCGAGCGATTTGAAGCGGCGAAGACCAAGCATCTGCCAGTCGTGCAGCCAGATCTTTTCGTAGAGAATCGGTTTCGAATCATCCAGCCAGGTTGGCCGGTAGGTTACCGTCGCAACCACTATTGGACCGAGTTTGGATCCTTTGTATTCAAATTCGTCTTTAGCCAACTCGGTTTCAATAAGAACAGTATAGCCTTTCGATTTGCCGATCTGTCCGAGCGAAGGCAGTTGGCAGACTACCGTAACAAACGCCATGATCACGAAGGTGGCGTTGATTGCTAAGCTTCCGAGGCGTTTACTCATTGAGGTAAAACTCTGTCGTATTCGGATCTCTACCCATATTTTCCCACAAAGAGGTGCCCGACATTACGACTTCAGCTGATTCTGTAAGTCCAGGCACTTTAAAGCCCAGAAGCTGCACCGTCACCAACGGCTCTATATCGGCTGTAACCACGACTTGAAGAGTATAGTCAAAACGACCGGAGTTGGGCTGCCAATTGGAGGGCAGTTTTCCAGCAGTCGTAAGCTTGAAAATCTCCGTGGGTCGGTCTACGCGGGAGACCAGTAGAGCCGGCGTTATCGTTTTTATTTTCACACCAGACGATTTAGTGACAGCATCGGCAAAATCCTGGTCACGCACCCTGTTGAACGCTTCCGACAACTTGCGCTTCTTCGCCAGACTGCTGGCCCAGGCGCTCACAACCTGACTCGAGATTGACCAGCGTGCCATGAACGTGCCGTAATTGACCAACGGAAGCATAATGACAAAGAATATGAATATAAGGCAGTAGGTAAACTCGACAGTGTTGCTGCCTGAATTGTCTCGATGCACGTGGTCGTAACGCATATTATTGTCCACAAGGAAAAAGGTCGATCGACTGAGCCGATCGACCTTGTCTTAGCATACCAAAGCTGAATTCTTATAAGGCGTTCAGCGCAGCATCCAGTTGAGGACGCCCGAAGCCGTAATCCCAGCCGTGCTTGAGCGCGGCATTGTAGTTGGTCTGGTCCGAGCGATTGGCTGCGGTTGTGCGCAGAGCCGTCTCGACCTGATTATTGGTGGCGGTAGGATTAGCACCCCAAACTACAGCAGCTGCGGCACAGGTGAGTGGAGATGAGAATGATGTTCCTGCTACTGAAACGAAGTTGCCCTTGCCTTTCTTGCTCGAACAGGCAATGTGGATGCCCGGAGCCGCGAACTTGATGCAAGGCCCCCAGTTGGAAAAGTAGGTGTAGAAGAATTTGCCGTCCTGCACTCCGTCGGCTTCGTCTTCTTGAATTGCGGCTACGCAAATCAGATCGGTGCGCATTGGGCTGTTGTCAAGCGCTCCGTCGTTGCCGGCGGCGTTGAAAACCAGAGCACCTCTGCCATTTCCGCTGTTGTTATGGAAGCTGGTGATGTACGTTAATAAGGGTCCATTGTAAACCGGATTATTGATAGTGTAGGGCGGACTGCCGTTAACGCTGAGATTGACCAATGGGATCTCTCGGTTCTCAGCCTGGAAGAATCCTTCCATCATTGCTGCAGTCGACACTATACCGCTTGCGAATCCAGCTCTTATCGGAAATATTTTTGCGAATTGAGCCGGTCCACACGTTAGTTTGAGGTTGTCGCCGAGGGCCGCTATGCAGGTCGAAACACATGTCCCATGTCCGTTGACGTCTTTCTGTCCAGGCTTGCGCTTAACGGCGTCATAACCCTCATAGCAACGGTTGACCAAGTCGACATTCTTCTTAGTGTTGACTCCCGAGTCAATCACGCAGACATCAATTGGACCGCCCATGTGGATGTTCAAACCTTCTTGCACTCTCATGGCGCTCCAGTACCATTGTTGTGAAAAATAAGGATCATTGGCAGGTCCGGGTACTATGGACTGCTCTTGATACAGGTAATCCCTTTGCATTTTGCTGATATGTTTGTCGTTGACCAGCTTTTTCTCTGCTTGTAAGAATTGCTTTGTATCTTCAAATTCAACCACCCAGGTCGTCAGGTCGCCCACTCCAATCGTACGAACAACAGTGCCCTTTACCGCTCTTACCTGCTCGAGCGCATCATCGGAGTCGCCTTTGGCCGGTTGGATCAGTAAGGTATTGGGCACAGACTCCTGAACACGCTTGCGCTGAGCCTGAAGTAGATTCTTCGGTATCACTCTATGGTGCCGAGTCGGCGGCATTAAACTAAGTTTGGGGTTTTCGATCTGCGACTCTGGAGCTCCCATCACGGGCAAACTGGGGAGCGCCAGCGTAGCTGCAATAAGAGTCAATGCAAGCCCTGTAATTGCACGACTCACCTTCAACCGGGATTTGATCATTTATAGTTCCTCGCGATTAACGCCGCCCGGTATCAATTCGATTCGGTCATACTGCTGGACCAAGAGATTCCCGGAGCGCCTTCGATGCCCTGCTTTCCTGAACATACCTTGCGAAAGGTTGGTCTTTGCAAGACTGGTAATATCTATATTCCTACTTACCCAGCTTAAGTTGAATTTATGTGGGTTCAAGGTGAATAACCCCACATTTTATCTTTCGGATTTCGGCGAACTGTTGCCTGAATAACACAATGCTGAAAGCCTCAGGGGTTAAGCCTTTTGGTGCCGTCCGACTGGTCCGAAAATGGGTCTGAAATGGGCTCGAAAATGGTACTGAAAATGGTATCAAGGACAACTCTGAACATGTCGGACTAATGGTGTCGCATATAGTATCAGTGCCAAGACTGCAGGTGAATGGCAAAACGCCTATGTCAAGCGGATCTATCGGTAGGGAAATATGAAAAGTTTGCATTGTCAAGCTTGTCGCTCTTTTAAATGAATTAATTGTCGATGAAATCTGACTGAAACCAACTGGGTTGGAATGACGAAGGCGAAAATAGGTGTATGGCTGCCAAGAGATCTTTAGCCCTCTCTTTCCTGGGTGTTGAAATGCTTTCAAATCATTGGGATCGAAAGAGCGATTGCTTGAGAATCAACATCAATTGAAGAAGGGGCGTGCATTTGCCAATCAGCGTGTCATCGCTTCTGCTTGCTTTAGCCAGCTCTCCAGCTCTTTCGCTTTCCTGGGATGGAGCTGCCCCGCCAAATTCGCCAACCCTTGAAAAATTCTGAGCGTCGGTCTTGCCAGGTAATCGTGGTCTGGGCTCGGCAGGTAGAAAACACGCTTCTTCTTCGCCGCCTTGAGGAGCGACCATGGAGGTTTTGTTATTAAACTGGTATTGCGGCTTTCGAAAGGCAAAACAACGATGTCCGGATTAGCGGCCAGAACCTTTTCAGGTCCGTACTTAGGGTAGGCCGCTGGCACGCCCGACGCGACATTGATGCCACCGCATTTGGTTATAACGTCGTTTAAAAAGCTAGCGCCCCCCACCGTCATCACAGGCTTCGGCCAGATGCAATAGAAAATGGTCGGCTTCGCTTCGGACTCGAGCACTTTGCTTAACTGGTCGAGCGATTTGCGGTAGGCGAGAGAAAGCTTCTGGGCGCGATCCGGGCAGCCCGATACCGCGCCGATTTTTTCGAGATTGATTCCGATGTCGTTAAGCGAGCTGTTGTTGAGTATCATCGACCCGATCTTGTGCTTTTCTAGCTGGCTTTTCAACGGCTCCTGACCAGATACAAGAAGAACCAGATCCGGCTTGGATTTAGCCAGGCGTTCCCAGTTGACGGAGATGAATGAGCCAACTCTGGGCTTCGATTTTGCCTTTTCAGGATAGTTGCAAAAGCTGCTTACACCCACCAGCCGATCCTGAGCGCCCAGGCTGTATATTAGCTCTGTGTTCGACGGGGCGAGACTGACTATTTTCGTTGCTGACGCTGTTTTGTCGGAAGTTTCTGCCTGCACCGGCAGTCCGACTGCAACTGGCAGAAGACCGAAAAAAAAGGACATTAGCATCGCTTTTGGTTTGCCACAGTCTTGTGGAGACGGTAGATTCTTGCCTCGACCGAACAGTTTGAACTCCATGCTTGGCAAAACTACCAATTGACCCTGGGCAAAAATTGGTCGAACGAGGGTTAGCAACCGACCAACGTCTAGTGTCAGAGCAGCTTTGGGCTTCCGAGCTGCGACTGCTAAAACCGAATTTGCGAGCCAATACCTAATTCTCAGCGATCTAGTTCTTTCGTTCCGACTGATTCTATCCACTTCGCCGCCGCCTCGACTCTATCCTCGATGGATAGTTGTTCAATAGTAAGGGTTTTATCCCAGAGCTCAAAATCGTACAGCGTCATCCTGAGCAGTCGATCTATTTGCTTCTGGTAATCAGGCTCTGTCCAACGAAAGCCATCATCCTCAGGAGGAAACATCGGGCGAACGTAGATGATATGAGTGTATCTTCGCGCCTGGCTCTTGGCCTGCTCGTAGTAAGCTTCAGTATCATATGTCATGGCGGTGCAGATATTCCAGCGTTGCCACAAAACCCAGCAGTCGATTGTCGAACGATCGGAAACGAATTGCCTGAGCCGCTCTTCTTCATTCGCTTGACGCTCCAGAAACGTTTTCTTGAAGCTGAGCTGGTCGGGGATGTCGCCTATCTGGTCGTATCCCATCTCGTGGCAAAGGTATCTTCCAATTTCGGGGATTTGAGGCAATGATAGAAGCGGAGCCAGCGCTTCCACTAGTGTGGTTTTGCCGACTCCGCCTGCACCAATTATGATGATGCGTTTCATTCTATCTTTGGTTCATTCAACCTTTGCCGCTTAGCCACGTTGTGGTGGGTTGGGGGGCAGAGTTTGTGGAATTGCCGGAATTGCCGGAACTGCAGGTTTGGTCGCAGGAGCTGACGGGCTACTGCCGTTGGTTCCCACCTTGTGCGATTTCATCGTATCCATCAGGTCGATGCCGGTCAGACCTTTCACCATGGTCATCCCCTGGGCTGCTACGCTGAGAACATCGGCGGTAATTTTTCCCATACCGGTCGTGTCTCCTCCAGTCGTGAGCAAGGTCACGTTGCCGATCTTGGACAGAGGTTGTGCGGCAGCGCTAACCAGCTCGGGCAGCTTCTCGATGATCATGGAGGCCATGGCAGCGTCGTTGTAGAGCTTGTAGGCTTCTGCCTTCTTGGACATTGCTTCAGCCTCAGCTTGACCGCGAGCGGCGATGACCGTAGCTTGGGCAAGACCTCGGGCTCTTTCCGCTTCAGCTTCAGCCAGACCCATCGCTCTGGCAGCCTCGGCTTCCGCCTGGGCTCTCAGCTTGGTGCCATCAGCATCGGCGGCGGCTTTCAATCTGGCTGATTGAGCATCTGCTTCGGCGAGAATTCTGCGCTTTTCTTGCTCTGCAAGAGCGAGAGTTCTGACCCGATTTTGCTCAGCTTCCGCGGGCTTCTGGATGTCGGCTTCTAACGTAACCTGTCTCTTTTGGACTTCTACCTGTTGGAGTTCGACTTCCTTTTGAGCTTCGATAATCTTGATCTGTTGACGCTCAAGGATGAGCTTCTGTTCTGCTTTGGCTTTGTGCAGGTCGTACGTCATGTCGGCAGTAGCCTTCTGTTCAGCTACTTCAGCCTGATACTTGGCTTGACCGACCTGGAAGTTCTTGCTCGATTCTGCAACGCGCATGTCTGCTGCCAGTTTCGCTTTCGCGCCTTCTTCCGAGGCTTGAGCCTGAGCGATTGCGGAATCTCGTTGAGCTTGAGCCTGGGCTATTTGTGTTACTTTGTTTGCTTCTGCTTCACCGATTGCGGCTGTACGCTTGGCTTCAGCGGTAGTCGTTTTACCTAACGCTTCCAGGTAGCCTACGCTGTCTCGTACTTCTTTGATTGTGAATGAAACCACTGTCAGACCCATCTTAGCCAGGTCAGTGATGGATACTTCGGCAACGCGGGATGCGAATGAATCGAAGTTACCGATCAGCTCTTCCACTGTCATGGTGCCGATGATGGCTCGCAAGTGACCCATGAGAGTTTCGTGGGCAACTAGCTGAATTTCGTCTGTATCCTTGCCCAGGAACTGTTCTGCGGCCGTTTGAATAGAGTGTTCGTCGCCTCGGACTTTGACTTGTGCGACACCTTCAACGAACAAAGGCACGCCGTTCATCGTCAACATCGGCGCGTTCGAGCGGACCTCGATTAGCATGACTTCGAGTGTCAATGTATCCATTCTATTGAAGAGCGGAAGGACTACGGTCCCGCCGCCAACGATAATCTTGGGTCTACCGCCACCACCTGAGATAATCAAGGCTGTGTTGGGACCGACTTTCTGATACAAGGTCGCCATGAAGCTACCAAGTATAAAGAGCGCCACTAGGGCGATTCCACCTATGACTACAATTGTAGGATCCATGAATCTACTCCTCCAAAGTATGCCGAGGATTCAGTCTCCATTTTCTTTTTTCCCGACCACCGGGCTTTCTAAATCTCGGATCGGCATCCTGCCGACGAATTGATCTTAACGGCAAAGGTTTTTGAAAAAGACTTTTGCATTACATTCCTTTATCTTCTTGACAACCGTAATCGTCATCGATAACAGGTTGCCTTTTTTGGGTTTTCCAAGTGCGCGGTAAAAACGTATGACACTGTATCTGGTGCGGATTATTAAGAAAACATTGGCGCGAATCGATCATATATATAGGCGTTTGAGCTCACCCACCTAGTCGCTGATGGAAGATTTGATGGTGTTGACGTCCATCATCGAAGAAGAAGACTCGACTAAGAGGGAAACTTGCCATGAGGTTGTTCAGCGAAGCGGAGCCTCGGCGTTATTCTTGCATGGAATTTGAAACTTGCAAGTTTAAACTCACGATTGGCGACGACTAAGTAGGCAACGTGATTGGACGGTTCAAGCTACGAGGCTTCTCCAGGGAAATCCGATTTCGTCGACGATGTTATCCGATGCGTTGCGGCATATTGGCATGAACAACTGACCAGGGCTCGACGAAAACACCCTCCTCGTCCGAGCCTGTGATGACCACGACGGAATCTGGTTGTATAGGTCCTGCATAGATTTGCGCCTTTGCTTTGGCAATCTGGCGAGACATGCCGTTGAACAGCGCGTATGTCACCTCGCCGGGAGCATCATTGGCGATTGGCGCTGTGACAACAGCGATTTTACCAATTAGGCTTCCGTTGCCTTCTGGTTCTGCCTGTTGATATGCAGAGATATGCGCAGACGAATTGGTTGCGTTGTTATGGGCGATCAAAGATGTCCTCACCTCTCTAAGGTCCTTGATCCGGAATGCTCGCAAAGTGACTCCGAGATCCAACAGCTCGCTAGCGCTGGCATTGCGAATCTCTGTTGATAGTTGAGTGAGGTTGTCGACCACATTGTCTCTTGAGGTGTTATTGATAATCGCTCGCGCGTGATCGATCACCGTGTCTGAGATGACGCTGCGAATGTGGCGGATGTCTTTTTCTCCAAACGCAGAAATTGCCGCGGCAATAGAGCTCTCAGATTTTGCGATTTGTGCTTCTATGACTGCATCTAAATAGACGCCGGCACCATCATTGGTGTTAATCGGTGCGGTGTTTTTCAAATCGATGGACATTAACTCAAGCGAAACAAGTTGAGTCTTCTGAAGCAGGGGCAATACAACTGTGCCGCCTCCTACGATTATTCTCGGCTCCAATCCGCCACCACCTGAAATCACCATTGCCTCGTTCGGACCGACTTTGCGGTAGAGAGAGAGCATGAATGACCCCAGTACGAACATGCCCACGAGTGCGACCCCACCTGTTATTAAAAGCACTGGATCCATAATGACGATATCCTCTTATAATGAATGACCGCACTTCGAGGTCCTGGTTCAGTCGTCAAACGCTAATTCTTTGTACGGCTCTACGAAGACTGTCGGACCATCTGTTTCTACTATCATGACTTTGGTCCCTTTGTTGATTGCGACTCCCGGTTTCGACCTGGCTGCCGAATTGTATATCTTCGATTGGATGACGTAGGTTACCTCGCCCGGGCGGTTCTCCGCGATCGGGATAAGCACTTCCGCTACATGACCGATGATCTCGTCTTGGAGCATATGCGATGAGCTGGTGCCATAGCGCATCATAGCCCCTATGGCAGCTTTGAATACTTTGATCATTATGAAACCCGCTAAGAATGCTGGTATCAGAGTGAAGAAACCGAGCCATGGCAGTAAGTATCCGACTGCATACCCGCCCAATCCGAAAAATGCTAGAAAGATTGCGATCGACATCGGGCTGAGAAGCGACAGGATGAATTTTCCTGCTTTCCACTGAAGGCTGTGCTCCAGTGGTACTGGACCGTAACGGTTGGTCGTCGAGCCCTGATCGCCGTGTCCGTCTCCATCATGACCGTGATCGGAGCCGTCATGTCCTCCGTCTCCTCCGTCATGTCCTCCGTCTCCTCCGTCATGTCCACCGCCATGATCTCCTCCGTCATGAGCACCTTCATCCATGTGACCCATAACAAAGTTGAAGACGAGAAAGCCTCCGCCGACCAAAGTGCACATGAAATACGCTTGACTCAGTAACCCTTGGGGAAACATATTTTGGACCTCATGGAAAGCGACGAGAAGAATTCCTCTAGGTCAAAAAGTACCCTTCTTTGATTCTATTGAAACCCGGAAAAGCCCCGCAGGACCTAAAGAAAAGGCTAAGATTGCAATCGTCGAGCTGACGTAGTACAACATGGCATAGCGAATGAATCATTAGCAGGCAAGGCTGAATGGAAATCGTAGTTAGTCACAACAATATGGATTTTGACGCATTGGCGGCGCAATTCGGCGTGACCTGCCTGTATCCCTCGGTGAAGATGGTGCTCGGAAACCAGTTGCAGGGTAATGTTCGTGAATTCATGTCGCTGTATCGAAGCTCGCTGCCATTGGTGCAATCGAAGTTTCTCGAGTTTGAAAAAGTGACCAAAATCTATGTGGTCGACTGCCAGCACGTGGATCGCCTGGATGATTCGCTAAGAACATTCTTGAGCGAGACGAAGAATCCTCAGCCTATCGTTGTGTTCGATCACCATACTCGAGATCCTGATGGATTGAGTAAGATTGCCACTCGCGAATCGCAAATCATGCCGGTCGGAGCGGCGACAACGCTGCTTGTCGATCAACTGAGAATGAAAAAGGTGAAGCTCACTCCATTTGCGGCTACCCTTCTGGCGCTCGGAATTTACGAGGATACCGGTTGTCTTACATTTAGCGGTACAACTGCGGTTGATGCTAGATGTGTTGCGTATCTGCTCAAGCATGGAGTCGATCTCGAGCAAGTCAATTCTTACATCAGACCTAAGCTAAATGAGGAGCAAGTCGGTCTTCTGGAGTCTCTCGTCAAATCCGCTACTGTGACGTCGATCGAAGGATCGAAGGTGGTGCTCTCCTACTCCAGGACAGAAAGATTCGTCGAGGGTTTGGCCAATCTAACCAGCAAGATGCTCGAGATTATGTCTTGCGATGCCGCCTTTTGTGCTGTATTCATGAGAGATCGCATACATCTTGTCGGAAGAAGCGACTCGCAGTTGGTTGATGTCCGCTATGTCGTAAGAAAGTTTGGAGGCGATGGGCACCCCGGTGCCGGCTCCGCTGTAATCAAAGACAGTCATCCGCGCTCGATTCTTCAGGAAATTGAAGGGATGCTGGCTGAAAAGGTTCCTCCCGAGCCGACCGCGGCAGACATCATGATGAGCCCGGTGCGAACCATCAGACCGACAAGCACTATGGAGGAGGCGTCACGCCTCATGATTCGATACGGTCAGGACGGCTTCATTGTGGTGGACAACGACGAAGTCGTAGGCGTGATATCGCGTCGTGATATAGATCAAGCTGTGCATCACAAGCTTGGACATGCGCCGGTTCTCGGATTCATGAGCAAGCCTGTGATAAAGGTAAAGCCCGAGTCGCCCCTGAGCGAAATTCAACATGTAATGGTTAAAGAGGACATAGGTAGAGTTCCTGTTCTTACAGAGGAAGGAGAGCTCCTTGGCCTGGTGACGCGACACACTGTCCTTCAAACGCTCTACGGAGAGAAGGCGGTGGCAGGCGATTCTGGTGATCTCGAGGAGCTGGAAGTTTCATCCAGGGCAAAAAGAAGAAGCAAGCCCGCTCATTTTGCCGACAAAGTAGATCTGCTTGAGCCTTCTGTCCGCTGGTTGTGTCACAAACTCGGCGAGGTCGCCGCCCGAAATGACATGGTGGCATATGCGGTGGGAGGATTTGTCCGCGACCTGTTCCTTTCGCGAGACAACTTTGATCTCGACTTCGTTATCGAAGGATCGGCAATTGAGTTGGCTGACGATCTGGAGCGCGAATATCCGTCGCGGCTGGAGGTGGTGGCAAAACACGATCGATTTCAAACTGCCACTCTCTCTTTCTATGCCGATCGCAAACGCGAAGTCGACCTATCGACAGCACGAACTGAGTATTACGAGTATCCTGCCGCTCTTCCTACCGTAGAGCCGTCGCGCCTTGAGCAGGATCTGTTTCGCCGAGACTTTACCATAAATGCTTTGGCTGTTTGTCTTAATCCCGGCCGATTCGGAGAGCTTGTCGATCATTTTGATGGATTAGGAGATCTGCGAAAGAAGATTATTCGCATCCTCCATCCGTTCAGTTTCATAGAAGATCCAACCCGCATAGTCAGAGCGGCTAGATTTGCGGCTCGGCTCGGATTTCACCTGGATGGCAAGAGTAAGGAACGGGCGAAGAAAGCGATCTCGATGGGTGTATTCGATGAGCTTGGCGGCGTTCGGCTTCGAGAAGAGATTCGCATGATACTGGATTCTCCGCATCGCGTAGTCGCGCTCGATCTTCTCAACGAGCTGGGCGGCTGCTTGCGCTTTCTCGATAGCGAACTCGAGTACAGCTTACGAACCAAGCATATGGTCAGACGCGCGGAGCGCTTGTTGGAGCGCTACCATCTCGATGAGCCCTGGGTGGTATACCTGGGGCTGCTTGTCGCTTCTGCTCCGGAGCGCAAAGCGGAGTCCATATTCCAGCGTCTGGCCCTATCCAACGAGCAGAAAGAGAAGATCGCAAGCGGCATTGAGCTTTCTACGAAAGCTTTTGGAAATAACGAGCCCTCAGTGCGAAGCAAGATATTCAAACTGCTTCAAGGGCATCGTCGCGAAAGTCTCGCCATTGCGGCCTGCCTGGCGGCGCCGGGTACGAGTGTCAGGCGAATGATAAAGATCTATCTGGAAGAGCTGGCTGACATTTCCGTCAGGCTAGGTGGGCGAGATCTGGTCGAAATGGGTATAGCTGAAGGACCGGAGATTGGACGCATACTCAATGGTTTGTTGGAGGGCCGCCTGGACGGTACCATCAAATCAGAGTCCGATGAAAAAGAGTTCGTCCTTGCCTGTATTAACAAAACGCTGTCGAGTTGAAAATGGATAGTGATGAGAGCTCGCAAAATTCTGACGGTTCGCGAACTTTCAGGGGTGGGCGGTATGTGGATATGCAGCTCCTGGCCGAAGGTGGGATGGGTGAGGTCTTTGAAGCGCATGATACTGCGCTTCGCAAGAAGGTCGCGGTCAAACTTCTGCGCGGCGAAAGCTGGGGCGAGTCTCAATTCATCCGTTTTCAGCGGGTCAGAACGTATTGACTGAGCTGTCGATGGGAAGGTGCCAGAAGCTCAACAGCTATTATCTTGAACTATTGAGCAACTTCAAGTGTCTGGAGACTATCTCTCTTGATGACACTCGAAATGATGAAGCGCATGTCTTATGGTTCGATCGCGGTTAGCGGAAGGAACCTAAGGTATCTGCACAAACCGTTCTTTGATGAGTTGTTGAAGCAGACGAGGCTCAAGAGAATCATCCTGTTCAAAGCGTCTGACGCGGACATCGCGAGGTTTTCGCACCTTCCACAATTGAAGATGTTGATACTTCGTGATTGCAAATTGGCTGGTGAATCGTTCAAGACCCTTGAAAAGATGCCAAAACTAGAATCGATTACTTTGCAGAGATGCTCGGGAATCAGACCCGAAAATATAGAGGATCTCAAAAAGATCAAGCCACTCTTTACCATTGAGTACATCAAAAGCTCGTTGGATCGCCAGCAGATGAGAGCGTTGGCAACTTTGCCAATAAAATGTCTCGTATTGAAAGAAAGCACCATTCCGCCCGGTGCTCTGTACGAGTTGATACGATCGCGATCGCTCATTTATCTTGATCTACAGTTCACGGACGTCACCGATCTTGATGCTCATTTCGTGTCCAGGATACCTACGTTGCGCACGGTGAAGCTGAGAGGGTGCGAGCGTGTAAGCCGAAATGCACTGGCAATCATAAATAAGAGTAACAAGAGAATCATTCTCACACAGGAAAATCCTTGGGCACCATGACTGACACCACCTGTGGTGCTACTTCGATGTGGATCGGAGTAGTTCCACAGGCATCACCGTCAATCATGGCTTTGACCTCCTGGTGAATTACCAGCGGCGGTTTTTCATGGAATCCGAGGCTGTTTTTCAGTCGGCGCCAGCTCTTCTGAGCTATTGAGGTGTGCCGGCTTAATGGCACGATTTCCAGATCCACCGATTTTACTTTTTTGACATAATATGGTGCTTGCTCACCGCCCATGCCTCCAGTGAATCGAAACCCCATCTCCAGGTAGTCGTGGAACTCTTGCGGTGCCAACACGCAGAGATCGAGAATGCCGTCATCGATGCGGGCTGTTTCAGAAAGAAGTCCAATGCCGAAATCGGCGATGTTGAGCACGAAAATACCGGTTGCGGCAACGGTGAAACTTTCACCTTCGGTGGTTACCTTGACGAAAGCCGGCGCTTGCGCAATGGTTTGAACCAGCGAGCCTGCGTAGGCGAGCAATTTCCAGTTGACTTTGTCGTGATGCTCCGGCGTCAGTATGGCATCGCTCATCGGTCCAATACCGGCTCCTACGGCGAAATAGTGGCCGTTCATGATGCCCATGTCCATGCAAAATCTCTTGCCTTCGACAAGGGTGTCAACCGCTTTCTCCAGCGGATCGGACAGAATGTTGTCGTCGTAAATGCCAAGGTTGCGAGCGAGCTGATTGCCTGTTCCGGCGGGAATGATGCCGACTGGAATATCGAGCTTGGCTTTAGCGACTGCTTCCAGGGCGATACGCAAGGTGCCGTCACCGCCGGTGGCGACCAGCAGATCTGAATCGCCTCTTTGATTAAGGAGTTTGATTATTCCGTCGGAGTTGAGATCGCGACTGGTGGCGATTGTCGACACTTCATAATTGGCGCTGCAAAGCCTGTGCACGATCTTTCCGATCCCCCACTCCGGTGAGACTGCGGAGCCGGCATGAGGGTTGTAAAGTAAATGAGCAAGTTTACGCACAGAATTTAGTTGTCAAGTGGGTGTATTGTAGTGCCCGTCAGGGATATCGAACGGCTATGCGATCGGTTGTTAGAAGGATCTAGCTTGCACCTGAAGTCAATAGGCTATAGAATCCTCGCGTGTGCTCAATTGACACGCTTGTCATTGGAATTTTTCAGCTTCGGATAATAGTTTTTATTGCCATTGATGATCAGTAGCGTGTTAAGTTATCAGAGTCCACTCGGATATTAACATGTTCAATATTCGAAACCGCTCGAATCGACAGTTTTGCAACAGCTATCGATCTATGAAAAGGTAGGATCAGTGAAGTTAAAACTCTGGAAACTCTCGACATTAGGCATTGCTGCTACGTTCATCGGGCTTTCAAATTATCACCCAGCTCTGGCGGATTCGCATCATTCTACCCAGGCAACCCAAAATTGCACGGTAGGCGAGGCTGTGATCAACGGTCACAAGTACTCCGTCGCGAAAGTGGTAGTACATGCTACGCCGCATCAGGTGTGGAATTTACTGACCGATTACGACAACGCGCCGAAAATTTTTCCGCAAGTGAAAAAATGCCACGTCATTAAAGATGAAGGTACGACAAAGCTTATCAAGCATACGGTTGCACCATCCGGACCGGTGGGCACCTAT
Organism: uncultured Candidatus Obscuribacterales bacterium; assembly: GCA_964541355.1. GTDB lineage: Bacteria > Cyanobacteriota > Vampirovibrionia > Obscuribacterales > Obscuribacteraceae > JADYXR01. The sequence continues at coordinate 3,631 of CAZISK010000040.1, read as the reverse complement.
TCATATACTCTGAAAATTACAGAAAAGGCGCCGCACATGATGGAATGGCAGCGGGTGAGCGGAGCGTTCAAGGATGTCAATGGCTTCTGGAAGCTCGAGCCTATCGATACCCGCACTACGCTGTGCACGTATGCCAGCTATGTCGATGGCGGTTTTTTCATTCCACAGCCTCTTATCAGACGTCAGAGCCGCATAGACATGCCTGGAGTCATGGCTACATTGAAATACCAGGTCGAAAACAAGACACAGATTGCGGAAAAGCCGCACTGATCCAGATGTAACTACCCGGTCTATTTCCCGTCGAGACGCTCGATCGTTCGTCGATTGCCTTTTTTGCCTTGCCAGTTGTTGGTGACACCAAACGAAGGACTCTGATTTCCGGTTAGTCCGCGTTGCCCCTCTGGCAGTGCCCAGAACTGAGGTGTGGCGCGAATATCGAGTGAATGTGCTTTAGGCGGCAGCTTCAGCTTCGACGTCGGCGATGCCTTGATCATCGGCTCCACTCCGACCTTGATCTGTTCCTGATCATTGTTAATTCCCTGCTCCTTGTTACCGCGTCTAAAAATGAGTTCGGACAGTCTTCTCGAGGCTTCTTTAAATGAATCCTTTGTGCGCTCCGGGTTGCTGACTATATAGAAGGCGCTGCCGAGGCCTAACCCAGCAAAAAGTGTAATTGCGACTATAAGCTTAACCAGGCTCACCAAGGGCGATTGACGAGGGCCCTTGGCCGAGACGCTTTCGGTGAATCGCATTACCGCGGTCCGTTCCTGATTGTGCTGCCGCCTTTTTAGCTCGACGAGCTGATGAATCGTCGTGCGAATTACCTGTCCTTTTCGCCGTCGTTTGCGTTTTCTCCGCTCGGCAGGCGTTTCTGCTGGCACAGACTTGCTCGACTCCGATTCGCTTGCCGGCTGGGCACTTTCAAACTCTCCAGTTTCACCGTCGATGGTGCCATCATCGCCGGCGCTATCATCCAGTAAATCAAACTCTTCATGGACCTTTTGAATCCAGTCTTGTACGGCTTCCTTGAATTCTGAAGCACTGGCGAATCGGTATGACGGTTCGGGTTTCAACGCCTGTTGAATCAATTCATCAAGCTGATTGGCCCTTCTCAGGTCGGGGCTGTGCTTAGCTACTGGTTCCAAGTTGAGTTGGCGTGAAGGGTCGACTACTTTCTGGGGAACGATTCCAGTCGCGACTCTGTAAGCGATTACGCCCAGGCTGTAGATATCTGATTTTGCGGAGAAAGGTTGTCCTTGATGAGTCTCCGGGCTGAGGTAAGGATCGTCGCTGCCAGCATCAGATGTGGTGGCGCACACGGCCGCCAGTTGGAAGTCCATGAGCTTGGCCTGGAGCTGATCGTTTTGATCCGCCATCAAAATGTTGTGTGGCGTCAACCGCCCATGGTAAATCTCCTTTTGATGAGCGTATTCCAGGGCTGCGGCCGCCTGGGAAATCACCATTGCTATGGCCACCTCGTCATCGAGCTTTTCGACGGATGCCAAAATCTCTTCTAGAGTCACACCTGCGACGTTTTCCATTACGTAGAACGGTTGTCCCTGTCCCGATTCCAGATAAGCGAGCGATCGTACTATGTTGGGGTGTTTGAGCTTGCCATGCGTTTTTGCAGCATCGCCGAAGTTGCGAAAGAAGACTGAGTCGGTACCTTTAGCGGTCTTAATGGCTACAAGAGTATCGTTCTTGAGCTGCATCGCTGAGTAGATTTCGCAACGAGCATTCTCACCGATTGCAGCAAGCAAAGCGTAAGAATCGTACAAGATCTGACCTACCAGTGGGAACTTGAGGCCCGGTCCGAGGTCTGAGCGCTTTTGCTTTTCCAAGTTCGGAAATGCTTGTTCTTTTCGTTCATCAAGAATGAACTCGTCAGGGCTAATCTCGTCAGCATTCACTGAAAAATTAGGACCGAGCACCTCTTTAGCTGATACGGCTTCCGCACTCCTCAGTAGTTTGCTTACACCCGTAACTATGTCGTCGTCCGAATCGGCTGGAAGCGTCACGGTAGGTGATGAGCCTATGGTCGTGTATGAAGGAATCGGATACGAGTAGTCTGCTGGATTGGTGCTGTCCTGGGCCGGATCCTCCGGCTGCTGATGGAACGCAGTTGGTCTTGGGGACGTGCTAGCTGCTTGCGTGGGTGAAGGACCTTGACCGATCTCCGTCTTTGCCAATGCCGAGACTGAAGGATCCTGAGAGTGCTCTGTCAATGGTATCGCCGACTGCGGGAGAAGCCAGGGGACGGCTGCCAACGCCGGTTGTGGAGGATTGTTCGGTGCCTGCGGGTCGAACTCAGGCCCGGGGGCAGGCGGCGGACCGGCTTCAAGAGCTGGTTCAAATAAGGACTGCATCGCTGCTTGAACAGCTTGACTTGAGTGCTGTGGATTCTTGGGTGATTGAGCCGGTTGCGTCGTGGATGGCTGAGCCGGATTGTTCCAGTCAACCTGCTGTTGCGCGGTGCTGGTGTCGTATGTGGTGGCAGGTCGAGGGCTCGGAGCCCACGACGGAGGCGGGTAGTTTAGGTTCGCGGGATTCTGCGGCTCGCTCGGTTGTGGCTGGGTGGGCGCTTGAGGATTTGGTTGCTGAGAGGGGGTATTGGAAAAACCGTCGGGTTTGGGATTTGAAATACTAGGTGGTGACCCGGCTGGTGAACCGAACGGACCAGCAGTAGAGCGCCTGGAGGAGAAAAGTTCGGGGTTGGGCGCCCAGGTTCTAACGCTTGATGGGTTGGGGGCAGGACGTTGAACTGGAGAGATCACGGGAGAGATCGAGGGTTCGGAGCTTTTATCGGATTCCTCGTCAATCGCGTTGATTTTGGCAAGGGCCCTCATCAACGCTTCATCTTGTGGCTTCGTTGGTGGCGGACTGCTTAACCAACCAGGGCGAGTGACAGCGCTCGAGCCTGGTCTAATATCAGACGTGTCGGCGACATTCTCTGCCGAACTCGCCCTGTCCGGTCTCTCATCCACAGCTTCTTCGTCGCTGCCCTTGTGCGGATTTTCGTCGCTCATGTCCCAAAGTCCAGCCTGCCACTATATTGTTCCCATCCCAACCTTTTAACCATTAAATTGAGCTTGGGTAGTGTTTCAAACTATTAACCAACAGCCGGGCGATTCGCCAGACGAACTACATCTGAGGCAGATGTGCCCGTATCTTTGATCGTTGCCTTAGAAATGTCTTGTTTCGCGTGAGTGCATTAACTTCTTCTGTTGTTCTTCGCGCAACGCGCGCCGATACTGGCGCCGCTTCTCGAGCTCGGTCAGTTCGGACTCTTGATGTGCCGCCTCTTCCGTGGCTTGTTCTTCTTCGCCGTTCTCTTCCTGACTCTTTGGGGTCTGCGGTTGTTGGCCGGAGCCGGTCGTGACGGATCCAGGCTGGGACTGCGTAGCCGGGGCTATTGCACCGCTGAGCGCCATCGAAGCACTGACAAATGCCCTCTTCAAATTGTCCCTGAAAAAGAAGGCAGCAACAGCGCTCATGATAATCACACAACATGCCGCCAGACCAAGCAAAAAGTTCCTTATAGCCTCTTCCTGATCGATCTGCGCTCCTGAAGCCCTTTGCGCTGCAACTGGACGCTCTTCCTCAAGAACGTCTTCGAGGAGCTGGACGTGTT
>CAZISK010000039.1:0-18187 GCA_964541355.1 uncultured Candidatus Obscuribacterales bacterium | reverse complement strand
GCTACACGTAGTGGTTCCCCGATCCATGTCGGTGGAGCAGTTTAGAAGTCAAATTGCCGACTCCACATATGGTGTTACAACTATTCGTCCGATCAAGCCCAGCCTTGAAGATGTGTTTGTTACGCTCACGGCGCGTGAGGAAATGAATATGTCGGCAGTCTCTCTTCCTGCAGGAGCAATGGCACTTTCCCGTGCCCTGGAAGGAGGTGAGCAGTCGTGCTCGGATGGATGAAAGGGTGGATCGATAGAACCTTCAGAGGCTACCATGCAGTAATGGTCAAAGAGTTGATTGAGATTCTCAACGATAAGATGACCTTGTTTATCATACTCACCATTCCGATTGTCCAGATGACACTTTACGGCTTTGGTGTCAGTTTTGAAGTGAGGCATGTTCCTACGGTTCTCTTCGATCAGGACCTACGTCCGCAATCGCGTGTCCTGGTGGATCAGCTACTTTCTACTGAATATTTCAAGATTGTGCGCAGGGTCTATTCACGCGACGCCGCCGTAAAGGAGATTGTCTCCGGCAGAGCCCGGGCGGCAATAATAATTCCACCGGATTTCTCCAATCGCATTCAAAACGGATTACAGGGCAGGGTGCAGGTCTTGATCGACGGGTCTGATTCTACCGTTGCAAACGCCGTGCAAAATGCGTCTATTTCGGTGGGGCAGAATCGATCGATTCAATTGCTTACCAAGCAGGCTCTGGAGAAAAGCCCCAGGGCTCCTGTTGATGTTCGGGCAAGATTGCTATTCAATCCAGATGCACGTACGACCAATTACATTCTTCCTGGCCTCGTAGGGTTCATGGCCCAGACGATAACTCTCTTCCTCACGGTTAACTCTATCGTTCGAGAACGTGTCGCTGGCACTCTGGAAATGTTGCTTCTGACGCCGGTCAAGCCACTTGGTCTTATGGTCGGCAAGTTAATTCCCAATGGCGTCATTGGCTTCGTCGGAACCAATTTGCTTTTGCTCGCGATGTACCTGATTTTTCGTGTACCTATTAACGGCAGCATCTTCTTGCTCGAGCTTTGCATTGCCGTTTTTGTGTTTGTTTCGCTGTCAATCGGAATTTTGATCTCCACGACTGCAAAAACGCAAGAGCAGGCCATGCATCTTGCCTCGTTTGTTTTGATTCCTTCTGTGTTGTTATCCGGTTTTATCTTCCCCCGAGAGTCTATGCCACTGTTTCTGAACTGGCTTGGCTACCTGATTCCATTGACATACTTTCTTCAGATTCAGCGCGGCATTATTCTGCGAGGCGCGGGCTTCAACGATTTATGGCATTGGATTATGCCGCTTGCCATATTAGGTTTCGTTCTAATCTATCTGAGCGTAAAAAGGTTTCGCAAAATTCTCGGTTGATGAAGATCTCCCGACGGGCCAGATTGTTGGGTACTGGCGTACATGCTCGACAGAACGACCTCCTCGTTCTCGCGATGGTTAGATCATGCGCTCTTGCATTAGCTCAGCAGACCAAATTTAGTAAGTTTGGCAACGGAATAACTGCCGGGCAAGCGAACCTGGTAGTCTTGCGGCAAGCGATGACCCGGCTCGGCCGCCTCAATCTCCACGAGGAAGCGGTTCAACTCTTCTCTGGATAAGTGGCGCCATTTCGATTTATCCCCGGCGACGAATCCCACATATGGCGGATCTAGATTGACGAGCAGCATCCCTGTAATCATTTCTTGACCTTTGTTTTACCTATGCATGCCAGTCGACAGACTTGCTACATCTAATTATACTCGGTCAAAAAACTTTCGTCTCATCCTTTGGAATGGTTCGATTTTTGGCGCAGGCAATCTGCTCGTTCTCGTCCAGTCCGTCTTCCAAAAGTTCACGAACATCCGAAAGAAAACGGGCCGCCTGCTCGTTGTCCATTATGTTGTTGTCGTAATTCAACGAGACGGTCATCATCGGCCGAATCTCGATTTTCCCATTGCAGACGACCGGACGTGACTCCACCGCTCCCAGTCCGAATACCGATGTGCAAACACTAGGCCCCAAAACCATTTCCACGCCGAGTGCACCAAGCGAACTCAAGCCGAAGGTCGCCGAATTGCAAGTCAATCTAAAAGGCGGACAAAATATTCCAAGCACAAATATAAATCGACGCAAAAACCAGTTTAATTCGGTAAATTGCCGCTGTCTACGCAACTCGTTCACCTGTTCGATTGGAGCATCTGAGTATTGCTTCAATTCCTCCGCAATTTCGATTAGGGGCTTGTTGTGTGGATTTTCGATCTCACCAAAAAAAACAACTGGCTCTCCTTTAACGATCCTCTCGACCGTAATTCCCGCGACGATGCTGTTTAGTGTAAACAGTCTTGCGAAAGGTAATCGCATAGTTCGACTAATGGGATGCGATACCTGGGCCATACTGATGGCTTTAAGCACAAAACTGGTCACTGTAAGGTGATAATTTGATGCCATAAGTTTTGCTCGCTGTCGCTCCACTGATGACATGTCCACTTCACACACAATGTGCGCCTGACGAGCTTTTCTCCAAAAGAGTTCGAGCAAATCAAGGACATTCTCACGATTGTGCGTCGCTTTCCTGATCTCGTATGCACATGTGGGATTCGTCTCATAGTCAGATTCGATGCGACTGCCCGGCAGTTCGCTCAGTGTAACCATGGACCTTCCCTCCAATACATACTACTTCCATTGTCCCATTGTGTCTCTGAGCAGCAAAACAAACATCCATCGGAAGCATGAACGCGATGTGCTTCCCTTGCGTTTCGTTCCGGGCGGATTTAGGTGCCGCTTCAATTCGACCTTGATTTCCCATAGGAATCCCTATCTCTTGTGGTGGAGTGTTTGGAGAGCTTCTCTACCGGTGGTGCTTAATTGATAGCTGCTCGTGCCTCATTCATCCTTCGAGCTGATGACGGAAGCTCTTGCAAATACACATCGCGGCTGATTCGTTGGTGATCTGGATGATCTATAGTCAATTATTAGTCCGGTCGAAGCGGCAAGAGGTCCTACGAGCATGCCCGATAACAACGAGTTGGAGAACAAGATGGCAAAGCAGCGTGCCGATTTTGTCTCGGCGCTTAAACACCGGATGAGGACGCCTGTCAGTGCCGCCGTTAGAATCAGCCAGCTTTTCCTAGAAGACGAGTTCGGACCGCTAACCAGTCAGCAACGACAGGTAGTAATGGCGTTCCACGAGGATCAGCGTAATCTGTTAGATCTGATCGATGTTATGGAAGATATTTACAGCTATCAGAACAAAACAAAGATGTTGAATTCGGCACAGGTAACGGTATCATTGCTTTTCTCGGAACTAGAGGCTGCCTTCAGCCCGAGAATCATTAAGGGTGTCAGGCTGTCAAGCTCAATTGCGGGAGCCGATGATTTGTCCTTTGATGCTGATCGCGTCGAAATACGCAAGCTTCTTTGGCATCTGCTCGATAATGCCTTTAAACATTGTCGTTCAATCGTAAAACTGGGCGCAACGGCAGTTGACAACAACTTGGTCGAGATCCGAGTAGAGGACGACGGCTGCGGTATTTGCGCTCCCGATCTGGTCGGCCTGTTCGATCGTTTTTATGATGTCTCGTCAGAGGGAAAGTATGCTCCTGCTACAGGTACTGGATTGTGTCTCTGTGCTCAGATCGCTAAGGCACATGGCGGGACGATTGAGTGCCAGTCTACCCCAGGGAAGGGCTCCGTTTTTCGGTTGGTGGTTCCGATGCATCGCGCTGTAGGAGCCTGATCTAAAAATCATTCGGCGCCTAAGATTTCATAGATCTTTGAATCCGATCGGGCGGAATGTGTCCAAGATGGAGCATCTTTGATTTGGAGTTCGTCTATTCCTCTGGCGGTCATTGCCGATCATTCGGAGGCGCAAGCTCCGCAGTCTTCCATTAACGCTCTAAGAACCTGACTTAAGTGATTTCGTTGCTGATTGTCCGAATCAAACCCTGCCTGCGATCAGTCTAAAGGACTATATCTTCGCCGGGAAACTACTAAAAACGGTGGACGAAAGATCTTTCGAAATTTGTCAAAATTGCGTCATACGCTTTAGAGGACAAAAATCATGAAAGTTTTGGTTGCATTAGATGATTCAGACTGTTCAGCACGAGCAGTAGATTTTATCATTGAAAGACCATGGCAAAAGGACGATCAGTTGCTGGTGCTGAGCGTTGTAGAGCCGGTGCCACAAGACTGTGGTGTGGGAGCGTTGCCACCGCCGAATGGATCGATAGAAGCTCGTTGCTATGACGACTGTGCCAAGGTCTGTGGCGATTCCGCCGCCAAAATTCAAAATGCAGTTCCCGATCTCAAAATAGAAGTCCAGGTGGCAAGCGGCTTTGCCGCCGAGACGATCTGCAAAACGGCCGAGAACTGGAATGCTGATCTCATAGTTTTAGGCTCGCATGGACGAAAGGGAATTGCACATCTCCTGTTGGGAAGTGTCGCCGAAGAAGTTTTGAAAAAATCTTCCTGTTCGGTCGAGGTTATTAAACTTAAACAGAACATGCTGGCTGAGGCGCTTTCCAAAACCAAGAAAGAACCCCTGAAAAACCACAAGTAGAACGAGAGCTCGTGGGCTTCTCGTGTAGTCAGCGATAAATTTCGTAGTTCGCCTGCGGAATCAGTCTTTGCTCTTATGCACAACAGTAATGAGCGTCAGGTGTTCATTATGCTACGCGGGGGAATGTCGAAAGAGGCAAAGAGCAGCCCATTTTTTATGTAAAAGGAACGAGGAAAAATTTATGCGAATCATCTTGGCCATTGATGGATCCGACTGCTCCATTGCTGCAATCAATAACGTTAATGAGATGCAGTTTCCTGTCGGCGCGGAGCTAAAGGTCATATCAGCGGTCGATTTTTCGGAGCCGCTGCCCGTGATCGAGGAGGTTCAAAAGCGGGTCCGAACAAAGGCTCAGACCCTCGTCAATCAGGTCGTGCGAGAGCTCAAGTCCAATCATCCCGATGCCGACATCTCGGGTGAGGTGGTCTTTGGCTATGCCGTGGACGAAGTTTTGAAGGTGAGCCGCGAATGGACGTCAGACCTTATAATAGTCGGATCGCACGGTAGAGCCGGCTTTCGAAATGTAATGTTAGGAAGTGTAGCACGAGCGGTCCTTTTACACGCACCATGCGCGGTGCGAATCGTTCGGATTGGTGCTCTTGCTACTTCTATCCCAGACCTTCACCATGTTTTAATTGCTGTTGACGAATCCGAGCATTCCGCTCATCTTATCGATCATGTTCTTTCTCTGCCATGGAGCAAGGGGACTAAGTTTCGCTGTGTTTCTGTTGTTCGAAAAGTCGACGATGATGTATTCTTCGACTTGGACTCAAATTTGACAAAGACGATTGCCGAGCATCAGGATGACCTGCTTCGCAATCACAAGACCTGGGCGATGAATGCCGCCCGGCGTATCAACAGAGTCTATCAACAAGAGATCGCTTTTGCCGATGTCCTGGTAGGTGATCCGGTTGAGAAAATACTGGAGCTATCGTCTGCCTGGCCGGCCGATATGATCATGTTGGGTTCCCATGGCCGTCGCGGTATCGATAAATTAATTATGGGCAGTGTTTCAGAGGGCGTGGCTTTGCGTGCGGATTGTTCCGTTGAGGTAAGCAGAGTCCCTGCATTTCGAAGCAAAGGTATGAAGTACCTACTATCAGCCTGAGATCTGAATGGATTGGGCTCGCTGCTCTATACGACGACACGGATATCGAATAAATCCTGAGTGCAGTTTTGTCGGTGTATTTCGGCAGATGCTTATAGGCCCGTTCTGATTCAGACTTTCTGCGTGAATGAGACACTGAAACCATCGCGGGGATCGAAGCTCTAGTTCTTCCCAATTTTGGATGTAGCAACTAAGTATCGTATCGAATCCATCCCAAGATTTTATGCTCGGCAATTATAGCGAAACTATTCTGGTCTTTGACAGAACTGCTTGAACTTCATTTTCAAGTCGCCTCTGTCAGAATCATAGTCGACTACAGTAAAAGGCTTGATGCGCTTTTCCAACGACATTTTTTCCGAGTATAAGATCGGAGTATTGTCTTCCAGCCTGGTGTCTTTAATGACAAAACTCACTCTAATTATTCCGCTTTCCACTGGCGTATAGGTGGTAACAGTCTCTTCCCGGAACGTATCCGATGCATCACCTGTGTCTTTTCGAAAGTGGACGATGGTGGCGGTTGACCGAACCACAACCTCCGAATTGGTTATTCGTTGGAAAACGATTGATTCAATTTTTTGAGATTCTACAATGTTTCCTGCGTTGTTGACGCGCGTGTATGGTACTCCGGCGAAGTGCCAGATCCTGCCCCATCGATCTCTTTGCATCCCGATTGTTCTTGTCCTTTCAATCGATATCGTTTTGGGCTGCGTTAAGAGACTCTGATTATGGACTAGATCGTAAGCCTCCATGACCACTTCTGAATTAGCTCGCCAAGTTCCTGCCAGCCAGTCTGGAATCATTATCCACTTATTCGATTCAACCGCGTTCTCTGGGTACCATCGAGGAAGTGCCATCGTAGTTTTGAGCACGGAGTTATTTTCAAATCTAGCTTCAGGAGAAAAGGGGTCGCACGTATGAAAGATAAAGGCTGCCGCTGCAAACAAACCAATTCCGGCTCTTCTGCTGAATTGATCTGGTCTTGTTTTAGTAGGTAGAAAATTTTGCAGACGCATCATCCCTGAACCTCTCTAAAAGTTATGACGGCAGTTTCTCACGTCAGAGGGGCTGGCAACTACGGCTAAAAGAATGACCTGAGCGAAGCTAAAAGGATGATGGATAATGCAAATCATCGTACCTCATCCCGCTCAATACTCCGCCGGAATGATGTATCTGGAGACGGTTCGCGTCATTATAGAAAAATCGCATGGAGGTAAAAAAATGCACACAGCATCCATCCTTCTGGGCCTTACAGGCTCGGAGCAATCACAATATGCTGCGGAGGTCGCCTGGTCTATCGCAAAACGTATAAACGCCCGAGTCACGGCCGATCACGTAGTTGATACAAGGATGGCCTGGGAGCTTCTTCGTAATGACAGACCGGGTTTTATCGGCAGTGGTGTCTTTATAGACGCTTTTGAATCCTTTTCAAAGTCATTAAATTCAATTGGGGAGTCCCTCATCAACAAATTTGAAAGTGTTGCCCAGGGCCAGAGCGTGCCAACAGAAGTTATTCTGGAGCAGGGTAGCCCGGTGGTAAGACTCGCCGAAAGGGCTCGACGCCATGATCTGGTCGTGATCGGGCATCAGCCGAGAGATGCCAAAAGTAAAGAGCCGGAGCACTGTAACTTCATTCGTTACGCCGTTGCCGAAGGGCTCGCGCATGAATGCCCGAAACCGCTCCTAATTGTTCAGAACAAGGTCTATAACTGGAAGTCCATGACGATACTGGTGTCGGTTGATCATTTAAACTTTCCGTTCATTCACGCTTGCATGAAAATGGCCGACCTGTTAGGACTGCAACCAAATCTGGTGGCGTTGGCCAGCGGGGTCAGAGAAGAATCGCCGAGTGCTTTTCTAGAAGACCTGAGGAAGGCTCATCCAGAGCTTGTGGATATGGCATTATCTGTCGAGATCTTCCACGGGATGGCTCTGGAAAATAGAGGCAAACCATGGCAGCCGGTTGATCTGGATTTCGATTGGCTTCCAGAAGCGGATACATTGATGGTCATTCCGACGAGGCTATCGGGGAGGGACCGCATTACCGTATTCGATACTACACCTGATTCATTTGTGCGGTATCTGGCTTTGCCGTCAATAATGATGTGGCCGGAAGAGTGTATTGGTCTGGATATTCCAACCTCGACCGCAGGGCAGGCAACCGCAATAGTGTGACGCACTCAGCATTCGTGTTTCAGAGCGGGATAAACCGAGGGCAGGGTGTTAGATATGAAACGCCCTGTCTTTGCTGTGAATCAGCAAATCCCCCTAAATTGCTTCCGCCAGCCCGCTGCGTGCTATCAGAGACCAGCAATTCGAACCAATCGATCAATCTGAATGATTCGAATGAATGTCTCTCATTGTCTGCATCAATGACGGGTAAAAACAAGAGAGAGTGAGCGCATATTTCCCCAGTGTCTCTACCCCTTAGGGATGAGCACAATTCATTCTGTGGGTGTTAGACAGCGGTCTTGAAAGAGAGCAAGATTGAAGAGACCGGAGGAACGAACTTGCGAGCCCAATTTCTTAAACTTGACGATCTAATCATTAGTCTACATACGAGCAGATCAGGGCTTACCTCATCGGAAGCCCAACAACGAATGATTGAGTTCGGCTCAAACACTATCAGAGAAGAAAAACGAAAACCCTTAGTCATCAGATTCTTGCAAGGATTCGCCCACTTTTTCGCTATTATCCTGTGGTGCGGAGCCGCTCTGGCATTTTTTGCGGAATGGACAGCTCCAGGTGGCGGTATGGGCTTGTTGGGCTGCGCGATTCTCGGTGTCATTCTGGTAAACGGCATTTTTTCATTTTGGCAAGAACACAAGGCAGAAGAATCTATTGCAGCGCTCAAGCAACTGATACCGCATAGAGTGAAAGTGTTTCGCGACGGTGTATTGGTCGAGCTACCGGCACTGAATCTGGTACCAGGCGATCTAATTTTCGTCGAGGAAGGTGATTATGTTCCTGCTGATTGTCGTCTAATTGAAGCCTCCGGTATCCGCGTCAACAATGCTACTTTGACCGGAGAGTCGATTCCATTGTCGAGGACGGCGGAAAATTCCCTGGAAGAAGATGTGTTGCATTGCAAGAATGTATTGCTCGCCGGCACTACCGTTCTGTCTGGTCATGGCAAGGCACTGGTTCTTGCAACAGGCATGAATACCGAATTTGGCAAGATTGCAGATTTAACGCAATCCACAAAAGAGCAGTTGTCTCCATTGCAAATCGAAATAGTTCGCTTGAGCAGAGTAATCGCATTGATTGCGCTGAGTGTAGGCATTGTCTTCTATTTCGTTGGCCAGACCATGGGAATTTCCTTTTGGGTAAACATAGTTTTTGCAATTGGTATTATAGTCGCGCTCGTCCCAGAAGGGTTGTTGCCCGAGGTGACGCTGGCTCTCGCCACGTGCTCTCGCCGCATGGCAAAGCGAAATGCTTTGATCAGGCACCTGCCGTCGATAGAGACCTTAGGTTGCGCTTCCATAATCTGTACTGACAAGACTGGCACTCTGACAGAGGGGCGAATGTCTTTGAGTCAGATCTATTTGTGCCGAAACTTTTTGGATGCTGCCGAGGTTGCAGTCACCTCGCTTAGCCAAGAGGCCTTGAACGAAATGTTCGCAGTGGCATTGAATTGTGAAAACGCAAGGGAGACCGTCAAAGACGGACAACGACAACTTTTGGGTGACCCGATGGAGATCGCCCTGATCGACTGGTCACGCTCGATGCGCCCATCTTTGAGCGCTCTTTCGCGACTCCATGAGCTTCCCTTTGATACGGATCGCAAGCGGCTTACAACAATTCATCGCTTGAACGAAAACGATACCGTGCTCTACAGCAAGGGTGCCTTAGAATCGCTCCTCCCTCTATGTAGTGCCGTGTACATAAATGACGGAGTTACTTCCTTTACAGAGGCGATCGGGGAGCAGTTCCTGGCGGCGGAAAGAAAGATGGCCGAGCAAGGTCTGCGCGTGCTGGCTTTGTGCCGCCGCGTGTTGCCCGGAGCATACGACAACGACAATCTGGAATCGGATCTTACATTAATTGGACTGGTGGCGCTTGAGGACCCTCCTCGCGCTGAGGTGCCGGAAGCGATCAGCCGATGTGCAGCTGCAGGGATCAGAGTAATCATGGTTACCGGAGATCATCCGAAAACTGCGGAGGCAATCGCCAGAAAGATCGGATTGATTCAAAAGGATGTAGTGCCGTTGGTAATCACCGGAGGCGAATTACGCAAACAAACGGACACGCAGTTGCAGCTTATGCTTTCACGGAGTACGGTAATCTTTGCAAGGGCCGATGCTAATCAAAAAATGCGGATTGTGCAGACCCTGAAGAATCTCGGACACATAGTGGCAGTCACCGGTGATGGTGTCAATGACGCTCCAGCGCTAAAGGCGGCCGACATCGGAATCGCCATGGGTCGCAGCGGCACCGACGTAGCGCGAGAAGCTGCCGATTTGATTCTGGCAGATGACAACTTTGCCAGCATAGTCAACGCCGTAGAGGAAGGGCGAGCAGTCTTCTCCAATATCCGCAAATTTCTCACCTACGTTCTTTCGTCCAATATCGCGGAATTGGTTCCATGTCTGGCTTTCGTGATCTTCAAAATCCCACTGCCACTTACAATTATCCAGATTCTCAGCGTGGACCTAGGCACTGATTTGATGCCAGCGCTTGCTTTGGGCACAGAGAGTCCTGATCCATCCGTAATGGATCGTCCGCCCCGGTCTCGTGACGAAGGATTGTTTGACCACCGCCTTTTGATGAAGGCCTATCTCTATCTTGGCGCAATGGTTTCGGCTGCTTCGATGATCGGGTACTCTGTTATGCTGAATGCGGGCGGTTGGCACTATGGTCAGCTACTCTCTAGTTCGAATCCAACCTATCAGGCTGCTACGACAGCGTGCCTTATGGGCATCATGTCCATGCAGATCGTAAACTCATCCATGTGCCGAAGCGAGCGCAAGTCAATCTTTTCGATTGGATTGTTCTCGAATAAATTCTTGAATATTGGTATCACAGTGCAGATTGCCTTGATGTTGCTTCTAACATACACACCAGTTGGTCATAACATTTTTGGCACTGCGCCTTTGCCCTGGCAATTTTGGCTGATGATGCTGCCTCTCATGTTAGCCATGCTCCTGATTGATGAATCTCGGAAGTGGATTGTTAGAAGAGGATGCCTGGGCAGCCGGTCGCAAACAAGTGGGCGAGACGCTGTTTCGCCCGTTCTCGAGAGACAAGCTGCTGGAATGGGGAAAGATGAGGGCGAAAGAGTTGTCGAATCTCATGAAGTCTCAAGCTTACAGACTAAAAAATAGACGCTGTGACACTACATCTGGTATTACCAATTTCTTGTGCGGTTTCCCAGTTCCGGATGGGCTTCATTGGTAGTCGCTTTCAGAGAGCGCCAATCACATGGTGACCGAAGTGCTGTGGGTCTAGCACCAACCAAAACCGTTAATCTCTATGGGGATCTTTTGGGTGGCGAAGCTGCTCCGGGGCGACGTTTCTGTTCAGGTATTCCAATTGTTCGGGCTCTGCAGACGCGATCTCGACCGTCTTCTTTCGCTTTATAGAGTGCGCTGTCAGCAGCCCGGATGATCTCTTCCATGCAGTCACCATGAGAGGGGAATGTAGCTACACCGATCGATAGGTTGATCGGGGGAAGGTCTTGTCCATCATATTTTACTTGCAACAACTTGGCGTTGTCAGAGAGCTGGTGCGCACGATGTTCGGCGGCATCACTTGATGCTTCTGGCAGCAAAACAATGAATTCCTCGCCACCAAACCTGCAAATAACGTCGCTACCGCGCATCTGTCGCTTGAAGAAATTGCCGAGTTCATGGAGTACTGTATCACCAGCTTGATGACCGAATTTGTCATTGTAAAGTTTGAAGTGATCTATATCGAGCATCAAGATACTTAGCTGACCGGATTTTCGGCGCGATCGAATCAATTCTTGCTCGAAGAACTCTTCCATGTAGCGCCGGTTAAACAAGCCGGTGAGCGGGTCGCGGACGGACAACTCCTGCAGCTGCTTTCTTAGTTTGAGATTGGCCAAAGCAAGCGCCGCGTCCCCTGTCAATCGTGCCACCAGCTTTTCTTCTTCCTCATTCGCCATTCTCGTCCACTGTACATTCATTATTCCGAATACTTCTCCTAGAAGCACAAGCGGTACGCACAGCCCACTAGTCGTGTCTACTTCAACATGAGGGCAGAACGGATCGGGTTTTTCAACGCTGTAGGCATGAGTTTGACTTCGTCTTACTGACCAGCAGTCGTCAACCGGAAATCGATCCCCAACTGACGATCTTTCTCCCCAACTCGCCACGAGCTCCAACCAGTTCCTCGATTCTTTAAAAATGTATAAGGCTCCAGATGAATCCGAAAACAGTTTTGATCCAAATTTGGCGATCACCTCATATGCTTCTTCTTCTGTGTTGCAGACTTGAAGATATTCTCCTAGTTCGATCAGGCATTCCATTTGGGATGCGTGAATTTGAAGCTTCATGGCCTGTAGGGACAATAACTTGTTTGCCTCGCTCATGCTATTGGGTTCTGCTGTGAGCGCACTCAAACTTTCTCGGTGTTGTAAACGGACTTGATTGCTGTCAGTCTTGTCTCTGGTGACACCTATGGTGGCTTGGCCAATTATGGATTCCAGATACCGCAGCTTTTTCTGGGCTAGCGACAACTGCCTGATGGTATCTATGTGCCGGATAGAACGTGCGAAGTCCTCCTTTCTCATCAAATCTTTAGCAAGAAATTCACATTTGCGAAATCGGCTGTCTTCGCAATATTGATGGATGTCTTCGTACGATTTAGTGAGCACTATCACCGGTATCGCGTGAGCTAATGCGATAATCTTGCCTAAAATAGCTGGCCCCCCTCCGTTCTCTTCGGCGAGATCCAGCACTAAGACTTCCGGTCGGCTTTTTGTAAGAAACGACGAGACTGCGCTCAGTTCCGCAGCGCATTCGAAAGTGACATGAACATCTTCGATTTGATCCAGCATGCGGAGAATGTTTTCGTCATCTTTCGCATTTTTTCCTACCAACAATATTTTCATAAATTTTGATACCTGGACAACGTGAAATGGATAGAACGCTTATGCTACCTTGCTTTCGGCAGCTTGATTGCGCTCAAAGGTGGCAAGCAAAGTTTTTAGCTCCTCCTCGCCAATCGTCTCTTTTTCAAGCAACAATTTGGCTCCTTCGTCTAGCGCTGTCCGCTTGTCGGTCAGTATTAATACAGCGCGCTCGAAGGCGTTCTTGATGAGCTCCTTTACGGCCAAATCCATGTCTTTTTTCGTTCTCTCACTGAGCAGATAGCCAGGAGTGAGCATGGCTCCCTCGTTCAAGAAGGGCGATTGGTCTTCCATATAGGAAACCATACCTACCTGTTCGACCATACCGTATCTGGTGACCATGTTGCGAGCGATCTCTGTCGCTTTCGAAAAATCGTCCGCCGCTCCTGTGGAGGTCTCGTTGAAGACAATGCATTCAGAAGCGCGTCCTCCCATCAGCACAGTCATCTTGTTTTCGAGCTCATGCTTCGACATCAAAAACCGGTCTTCTATAGGACGTTTCAGCGTATATCCAAGTGCGCCGATACCTCTTGGTATGATTGATACTTTCTGGACAGACTCACTATCCGGTAGGCTCAGTGCAACCAAGGCGTGGCCCATTTCGTGGTATGCCACCACTTTGCGCTCCTGAGCATTTAGCAGACGATTTTTTTTCTCCAGACCAGCTACGATTCTTTCGAATGCGGCTAGCACATCCTGGTTGTCTACCTCGTTTGCATTTCGGCGAGCGGCAAGCAACGTCGATTCGTTGACGAGGTTGGCGAGATCAGCGCCGGTGAACCCTGGTGTCATTGCGGCAAGATCGTCTACTGAGATGTTTTGTGAGGCAACTACGCCACGAAGATGAACTTTCAAAATTTCCACACGTCCACTCTTATCCGGTCGATCGACCAGAACTTGTCTGTCGAATCGACCCGCTCTGAGCAACGCCGGGTCCAGTATCTCCGGTCGATTGGTGGCGGCAAGCAATACCACCCCATCGTTGCTGGCGAAGCCATCAAGTTCGGAGAGTAGCTGGTTGAGCGTTTGCTCCTTCTCGTCGCGACCGCCGCTCAACGGACCAACTCCTCGTGCGCGTCCAAGCGCATCCAGCTCATCGATGAAGATGATGCAAGGGGCCTTGGCTTTGGCCTGTTCGAAAAGGTCTCGAACCCGGGCCGCGCCGACACCGACAAATAGCTCGACGAACTCTGAGCCAGAAATTGAAAAGAATGGCACTCGCGCTTCACCGGCAACCGCTCGTGCCAGGAGCGTCTTGCCAGTGCCTGGCGGTCCAACAAGCAGAATCCCTTTCGGCAGTTTTCCGCCGAGCTTCTGGTAGCGCTCCGGCTCTGTGAGGAATGTGATGACTTCTTTGAGCTCTTCTTTCGCTTCGTCGACACCAGCAACGTCCCGGAATGTGACCCCTATTTGCTCTTCGGCGTATACTCGTGCTTTGCTGCGCCCAACTGACAGAAGTCCGCCTGCCGATCCGTTTTCTCCTTGTGCACGGGAAATCAGCATATTGATCAAGAACCACACCAAAAGAATTGGAATCAACCAGTAGATAATTCCGCTGAAAAATCCTGGATCACTTTCGGCCGTGAATTTGAGATTCGAGTCTGACCCTAACACTTTAGCCAGAGGAGGATCAACAATGAAAGTTTTGAACTCGGAAACCTTTGTACCTGGCTTCTTCCCGACCTTGAATTTGCCAATCAGCTCTTTTCCCTTAACACGAACGTCCTCTACCTCGCTGCTTTTCAGCGCTGACAGGAATTGACTGTATGGAATTTCCTTGATCTGCATGGACTGAAAGGAACCAATCAACAAGATTATTCCAAACCACCACAGGAGAATACCTCCCATGCCTGGCATTGTCGGCTTTGGTAGATCGGGGTTGGCTTTAGTGGTTTTGCTAGGCACTGACGAGACCTCGGTACGTGTGTACTGGTATTGTCTCCAATATGTTGCCACATGCGCATCCGCCTTTGAATTGATGGATATCAACCGAAAGGACGAGAGCGCGGCTGTTGGGTAGGTAGAGGATCGGAGGAATCCACAATTTTCATAGCTCAAGCCAATTCGAGTTGTTGAGCACTTATTCAGCTCTATGTGACGGAAGCAGTACGCCAAAACTCGGCTGGTCAAACCCTACATCAGTCGGATCAAGTCAACGACATCTTCCTCGATCCTGACTTGGGTATCGCTTGTAAGAGATCATGCGAGCGCTTCAACAGGATCCTCGATGTGGACGGTTACGTCCATAATACCTTCTGATTCAGACTTTAACTTAGCCTCAACGGCGCTTGCGATTTTATGACCTTCCTCTACGGTGAGGTGACCGGGGACTTGAACATGTAAGTCAAGAAAAATGTAATCGTGCATGCCGCGACTTCGAATCTTGTGGCAGCTCAATACTCCAGGTACATCAAGAACAAGCTTCTCGACGAATGACGGATCAAGAATGGCTGCGTCTACCAAAGTGCCTAAATGAGCCAGAATGATGCCGTAACCGGCCCGGAATATAGCTAATACGATGAGCACCGAGGCCGTCAAGTCAATCCAGTAGAGTTGAAACTGCGCAGCAATAATGGCGACTATTACGCTCATTGATACATAGATATCCGAGAGGGTATGTGCGGCGTCGGCCCTCAGAAGAGGCGACTTTAGCGATTGAGCTTTTCTGCGCTCATAGGTGGTTACGCCGATGTTGATTAGCACGGTTACCACCATCACGATGTACGATGCCGCTGTCACCTTGGGCGGTGTTCCATGACCGAAGACTACTCTATCGAAGACCTGCGAGATCACGTTGAAACAAGCAAAAAACATCAGGAACGATATTGCCATAGCCGCCAGGGCCTCGAACTTCTTGTGGCCATAGGGATGTCCGGCATCCGCTGGTTGAATCGAAATCGTCAAACCGATAATTCCAATTACATTTGAGGATGCATCAAGCAGCGAATGAAAACCATCCGCGATCATACTTAGCGTGCATGTCATAAACCCGCATACCAGCTTGGCGATCGAAACAAGAAGGTTCAGTCCCAACGTTTGGACAAATACAGTCCTCGCGCCTCGCATCTCAACGAGACGCTTATCGAGAATTAGTTGCTGACTCGTCAGACTCATTGTTTCCCCTAGCCGTCTTGAATCGAACGTTTTTGTGACTGGTCATGATTAACTATGCCGGCCGGTCGAGCGTTGGGACATCGACTATAAGGCTGAGAAACATGCTCCTTTTGAATGATAGGAGATTAAACCTGAAGGACTGTTAAACGCTGGTCGATTCTTCGCGCAAAGAGAGTTCGGCTTATTTAGCCGCGAACGTGTCCGAAGGCGCGTGGACACCTGCCGACTCGACTTGCTCAGCAAATTCTTGGCAGTTGATCACCGGATAACTTGTCCACGATTCTTCTGCCACCGATGGCGGTGCGTGATACCACTCTTCCTGGGTGTTCCTCCGTTACTCTGCCTATAATGGCAGATTCTTGACCGAGTCGATCCACCTTTAGGTTTTCGACGACTTCATCTGCGCAGTCGGCCTCGACTATGCAGATGAATCGTCCTTCGCAGGCGACATATAGCGGATCAAGACCCAAGAGCTCGCAGGCGCCCCTTACGGCCGGGTGGATCGGCACCTGCGAGTCGGTTATCTCTATGCCGACTTTAGAGGCATAGGCAATCTCATTGAGGGCACTTGAGAGACCACCTCTAGTCAAGTCTCGCATGCAATGCAGCGCTGGACCGAACCGGGCTAGCCTCAGGACAAGTACGCTAAGCGATGCACTGTCGCTCAACAGATCAGTTTCCAGTTCCAGCCCTTCTCTTGCACAAAGAATGGCAATGCCATGGCGACCTAAGTCGCCACTGATGACGATCATGTCTCCAGGGCGAGCCTTCCTGACCGCCGGAGGATGCCTCGTTTCGATGATACCAATACCGGTGGTATTGATATAGACACCGTCACCGGCACCACGATTAACCACTTTCGTGTCGGCCGCCGCCACCTCCACTTGAGATTCTTTCGCAGCCTGGCTGAGCGATTCGACTATTCTGGAAAGCTCGCCGATTCGGTAACCTTCCTCGATGATGAAGGAGACGGAAAGGTATAGTGGTCTAGCCAATCTCATGGAAAGATCATTGACGGTACCGTGAACCGCGAGCGACCCTATGTTTCCTCCCGGGAAGAACAAAGGTTTGACGACGTACGAATCGGTGGAAAAGGCGATATTGGCCTCACCGATTTTCAGTGAAGCAGCGTCATCGAGCTCATTCAAAATCGAATTGCCAATTTTTGGTAGGAAAACCTTCTCCACCAGTTGTTCCGTCAGTTTGCCGCCGCTACCGTGCCCGAGCCGGATGACCTCTGAAGACTCTATGGCAATTCCGCATGACTGCATTGTGAATTCACTCCTTCAATTACAAAGACCGCTTGGCTCTAGAGTAAGTCGTCCTCGCCCATGGACAGATGCACGCAGTCCCAGAGCACGTGAAGCAGTAACGTATGTGCTTCTTGTATGCGATGAATGCTGAACGATGGAACGACAAAATTGTAGTCGGCCAGATCCGCCAGTCGACCTCCGTCTTTGCCAAGGAAAGATACGGTCAGCATCCGTTTCTCTCTGGCAAACTTGACAGCGTCCACCAGGTTGGGTGACATGCCACTAGTACTGATGGCAAGCAGGATGTCGACTTCCTGCGCAAGCTGTTCCAACTGTTTGGTAAACACTTTCTTGAAATCAATGTCATTAGCCAGCGCCGTCAACAGAGCGGAACTGGATGTTAGGCTGATGGCTTGCAAGGCTCTGCGTTTCTCAAAAATCGGATGCATGAACTCTACTGCGGCATGGTCGGCATCACAAGCGCTGCCCCCATTGCCGATGGAGAACAGGCGTCCGCCAGACAGGAAGCGTTCCTTCATGTTCGAGCTGAGCTGCGCGATTTGATTGGCGTTCGACTCGAAAAACTTAGCAATCACCTGCTGTGACTCAAGGGACTTTCTTAAAATCGCTTCCTGGAGCGAGATGTCGGTCATGTCAGGCATTGGCATTTTCCAAATCAAAGCGTTTGAACTTGTAATAGTTGGCGCATGTCCCTTCTGATGACACCATGGTGGCCCCCAGTGGATGATCCGGTGTGCAGAGCGTGCCGAACGCGGCACAATCAGTCGGTTTTTTGTTGCCTCTCAAGATTTGACCGCTTATACACGCCGGTGATTCCTGGCATTCCGAGGTGGCAATGCTGTCGAACTCCCTCTCCGCATCAAAGCTGCGATAGTCGCTGCTGAGTTTCAATCCGCTCTTCGGAATCCAGCCGAGTCCTCGCCATTCTCTATCGCACAGATCGAAGACCTCTTCCAACAAGTTCCTGGCGAATCGATTACCTTCCGATTCGACAACCCGAGAATATTGGTTGATAACGTCGAATCTCTGCGATTCCAATTGACGGGCACAGG
>CAZISK010000038.1:0-18268 GCA_964541355.1 uncultured Candidatus Obscuribacterales bacterium | reverse complement strand
CGTTTCTATATACCGTAGCCTCTGACTAGCTTCTTGTGAGCTACGGTTTCGCGAGGGCAATTCTGATGACAGACAAATTCAATTTCTTTTCCTTAGCCGTTTCGTGTGAACAGCAAGAGCATGATTCGACTGTTCTTGAGTTATTTTACGGTGAGGAGAGACCATTTTTCGTCTCAGCAATCGAACCTTTCCCCTCAACCTACCCAACTTCGCCAAACCTGGTGAAGTTGGGGTAGGAGGTGACTTAAGTGGGCACCTACACCCGAATTCAAAGCATTTTTATTGGGGAACACCGGATTCGCAGAGAAGGATATAACCAAACGCTTGATCTATTTGGGCGAGAACAGCCTAGAATAGATGCCGAGTGTCACCCGAGTCCGCAACTGATCATGACGAAAATCCTATTGGTCGAAGACGACGAGAAGCTGGCGCGCAATGTTCGTGATTGGCTGAAATCGGAAGCCTACAATTTGGAAACAGCAAGCACAGGCACTGATGCTCTGCAGCTTTTGTCCAATTTTAAGTATGACATCGTACTTCTTGATTGGGGGTTACCCGATATAGCCGGTTTGGATGTTTGCAAGAGTTACCGCAGATCGGGCGGCAGAACGCCAATTATCTTTTTGACAGGCAAAGGCGAGATTGTCGATAAGGAGCTCGGCCTCAATTCCGGTGCTGATGATTATCTCGTGAAGCCATTCGATTTGCGTGAATTAACTGCGCGCATAAAGAGTGTGCTTCGTCGTCCTGTTGACATGGTCCCATCTGAGCTTAGCATCGGTGATCTGGTTTTCAATCCCGTTCAGAGGACCGTATCAGTTAATGACCTGAGCGTCCGATTGATACCCAAAGAATGTGTGTTGTTGGAATACCTGATGCGACACCCCAAACGAGCATTTTCCGCAAAAGCATTACTCGATGCGGCCTGGCCTTCCGAAAGTGGTGCCAACGAGGAGAGCGTCAGAACCAATATGAAGACCCTGCGCCACAAACTGAGCAAGCTGGGCAAGGGCTCATTGATCACGACAGTCCTCGGGGCAGGTTATGTTATAGAAGACTCTTAGGAGTTTTGGTATGGCCACCACTGGTAGAACCACAGGAAGAGTGACCTCGTGCTGAAGCTGAACGTAACCCAGATTGGTATGGTACTGGTATTGGTGCCGGCGGCACTAGCTATCGTATTCGGCTCGGTGCTGGCAATCATCCTCTTTTCACAAGAGAAGACGCTCGATTCGCTGTCTCATTCCAGAGACGCGATTATCGCGTTACAAAAAACCGAAACCACCCTTCAAAGGGCGCTTGGACGGGTTTGTTGTGCGCGTGATTTTACCGACGAAACAAAAAAGGACATTGATGATATTTATCTGCAATTCTCATCTCCCCGGAAGAAGATCGGATTCGTCGAATACAGTGACTTTCCTGAATTGAAACAGCTGGCGGAGAAACGTGCTGAAGAAACACGCTTCTTCAGAAAAGTGATCAGGAAAATGAAGGAGCTTAGCGATAATCCGCTACAGTCGAACGAGGAAAAGTTCATTTCATTTCGAGATGCTATCAATGAAAACAGGTCGATCTTGCTCCAAGCGTGCTTGGATTCCGGACAATGGGTAAAAGACGTCGTCTATGTCGAGTCGAAAGTCCGTGCTGCTCAGCCTATTGAGCTGGAAAAATTTCATACGCTCCTGGCATGCGTACTCATCGCAGGGATTATCATCAGCGTGATTATCTCCATTGTCCTGGTCAAGGTATTTACCAATCAAATTCTACAGAAACTCAATTATGCTCACTCCCGGGCACTGCGACTTGCTGCTGGGCAAACGCTGGACAAACCGGAGCATGGCGACGACGAATTTTCGAATCTCGACAGGGTCTTTTATGAATCCAGTCTCGTCCTCCGAGATGCACGACGCAAAGAGCTTGCCGTCCTCGACAATGTTGCGGACATTGTATGCTCACTCGATGCCCGCATGAGAATCGAGATGGTGAGCCTGGCTGTAGAAAAGCAATGGAAGTACAAAACCGAAGATCTATTCGGAATGTCCATGCTGTCGCTTCTTACAAGTGATACCGTAAACGACACTCGAGAGGCCTTTGAGAAAGTGGCGCGAACGGGCCAGGAAGATGTCGTCGAGAATGTGGTGCGCTGCCGCGATGGATCGCTGAAAAACTTCTTGTGGACTACCACCTGGTCATTGGAGCAATCTAAATTTTTCTGTGTGGTTCACGATGTCACCGAACTGCGTGCCATGCAAAACCTCAAGCAGCACTTCGTTGCTATGGTCAGTCATGACCTCAGGACCCCTTTGATGAGTCTCAGTACTTCGCTGCAACTTATTGAGCACGGAAAGAAAGGTGACGTGTCTGCCGAGGTGCTTCGCGAGGTCGGTAGGTGCAAGACGAGTACTGCCAGACTCGTAGAATTAGTAAATGATTTATTGGAGCTCGAAAGATTCGAGGCCGGACGGCTTTCACTCGACATCGACTTGGTCAGTGCTCAACACATCTGTTCCACTGCACAGGAATCTCTTCAAGCGATGGCGGATGAGGCAAAGATTGAAATTGTCGGACCGAAGAACGATTTAGCGATTATGGCTGATGAACAGCGCATGATTCAAGTGGTGATCAACTTGCTTTCCAACGCGATTAAATTTTCACCTGCTGGCAGCCAGGTCAACTTGTCGATTAGCAGGTACGACGATTTTGCAGAGATCAGAATCGCCGATCACGGCCCTGGTATTCCTGCTGGTGAACGCGATTTTGTGTTTCAAAAATTCAGTCAAACTGCAATAGGTGAACGGCATCCAGGGCAAAAAGGCTCCGGTCTGGGACTGGCGATTGTAAAGGAAATCGTCGAGGCTCATTCCGGCCATTGCGGTGTAATTAGCACGTTGAGTGAAGGCAGTATCTTCTGGATCCGCATTCCAGCTCCAGCCGATCAGGCGGAGGATGTGGATACATGAAATTGCTTGCTCGAGGTACTTTACTCGTCGCGTTTCCACTATTGTGTCAGGTTGTTCTTGTCGTGGTGCTTCTTTTCTTGCTCTGGCAGCTCGAATTGGAGATGACCGAAGAATCGCATTCGAAAGACTTGATCAGTGCTGTTCATGATCTCGGGTGGCATGCAATCGAAAATGTATACCGCATCAACTTCGAGTCCGCGATGATGAAGACTCAAGTAAGCGACGCCGCTAGCGATGAAGCTACGAAACGGTTTGAAATCAATGTCGAGAAGATTAAGAAGCTTGCCTCATCTAATGTCCGCCAGCGTAAGTCCTCTGAGGAGCTTGACTCCGCCGCGAGGCATATTGTCCAGCTTTTCAATGGTGTGCGGGAAGAGTACAGAAATGGGAGAATCGATACTCGGAAGGTCACTGCACTCAACCAGCAGCTAACCAACGCATTTGCCGGACTCCTTAATACTATGATTGAAATGGTGGCAATCGAAGAGACCGAGTTGAAGAAGAGTCCAGAGCGCACTCGGGATTTGAGATTCGCGACGCACATGACGCTGGCGGCGGCGCTGGGAATCGGTTTGTTTACGGCCGTTGTGTTCGGACTCCTGTACGCGCGGGGCATTCGTCAACCGATCGCCCGAATTGCAGAGAATAGCCGGCTCTTGTCTCTTCGAGAGCCGCTTCTTCCATCATCGAAGAGCGCTGATGAGCTTGGTTCTCTAGACCGTTTGATGCACTCGGTAGCTGACGACGTACGCGCAGCTTTGTCAAAAGAAATTGCCATGATTGAAAATGCAGCTGACATGATCTGCTCGCTTGACGAAGATGGCGTGTTTGTTGAAGTGAATCCAGCCACGGAGAAACTTTTGAACAAGAAGGCGAGTGAGTTGATAGGGACGCATCTGCTCGAAATAGTCGTTGCCGAAGACTGTCTGATTGCCGATCAAAACTGGCAGGCGTGCCGATTATCAGCTGATCGAACGGAGTTCGAGCTAAGGCTGAGGAAGGGCCAGACTCAGATTGAAACTAGATGGTCGGTACTTTGGTCCGAACTCCACTCGAGTCTGTTCTGTGTCGTGCATGACGTAACCGAAGAGAAAAAGGTTGAGCGACTGAAGCAGGACTTTCTCAACATGATCTCGCATGATTTACGCAGTCCGCTCACCTCGATGCTTGCTTCTTTGACGTTAATCACCGAGGGAGTAACAGGCCCAGTGTCTAGTGAAGTGCAATCTGAAGTGGATGAGGCGATAAGCGACATCGAGATTCTAATTTCTTTCGTCAACGATTTGCTCGACGTTCAAAAATTGCGTGAAGGAAAAATGAGTTTATTAATCGAACCAGTCGATCTGATGACACTGATTGATGATTCGATAAAACTGGTGAAGCGATTTGCTGAAGGGAAGAACGTAGTTATCGAAGCACCGACTGGCAGCTGGTGCCTCAATGTCGACAAGGTCAAAATGATGCAAGTGATTGTCAATTTACTTGGCAATGCAATCAAGTTTTCGCCTGGCGGGAGCATTGTCAGAATTGTGGTGACTTGTGATTTAGACCACCTTCAGCTCAGTGTGATTGACAACGGCCCTGGGGTGCCCGAGGAGTATCGGGAGAAGATTTTTGGAGTATTCGAGCAGGTGCCAGCACATATTAAGCATGGTTCCGGACTCGGTCTGGCAATATCGAGGATGATCATCGATGCTCATGGTGGCTCTATTGGTGTCGACGACAACTCAGGCAAAGTAGCAACGGACGGTCGGGCTCAGTCGGGCAGTACGTTTTGGCTTAGACTCGGATTCGATGACCCGGCAAAGTAGAAGAAAAGAATCACTAATTTCTAAACGCGACCACTGCCTGTCATAAGGATTGAAAACATCCGGGAAGACTCAAGAATTGACGAAGCAACTGCTCTCGCTGCGACAGGGTCCCCTCTCCAAGCAGAAGCGCCGGGAAAGGAGAGCGTCTAGTGGAGAGAGGCTAACGGTGAGGAGATCTCAACCATATACGTCCAACCTATTACAACTCTCAGGGATCAGCTAATGGTGCTCGATCTGCAATTGCAACCTACGATAGAGCAAATCAAATCCAAGAGACGCTCGATAGAGTCCACAAAATAAACGTTGGCGTGGTCGCCCAAACATGCAGAAAGCTAATGCATCATTGATCCTAGCTATTTCGTGTCGGCGAAATCTCCCCTTCTATATTTGAACCCAACCAGCGAATCGCCCATTGATCGTGTGCATTCGATATATCTTTCCATCAATTGGGTATGGCGGGATCTCAGCTCCTGGCAAAGGCAGTGGTGAGATTTTAGCTCCGCCTATTGGATCATTCAGAACGTCTTGTTTCGCAAGTGGGTCTATGGGAATGAAGTTTGGTTTCCTTTGTGTCGCCGATTTGCTAAACTCCGATCCTGGTGATGTGAATTCATCAGCGCCCCAGGCGTCTGGTAGGTAGCTGCCGTGTCCGGTAGTTAATCCTGCGCTTCGATCGCCCCTTATCCCAACATTGATTCTATGATCGGTTGTGAAATGATCGAACAGTGGTTTTCCATTAGCAGAATCACCACCATAGATTTGCTCTGCATAAATACCGGACGTTTTGACAAAGCTGTCTAACCGTGCTGGTAGGAGTCCGTTGCCCTGATAGTTGCGATAGACAGGCGTCGCTCGAAAAACCTTTTTATTGTTGGTCGGGGCAGTGCGCGGCTCTCTGTGCGCAATCTGTTGAGCGCTGATCGGAGCTGAGGAAGCGAGTGTCGTCATCAGACAGATAGCCAGGTGCAGAAGTCCTTTCGTCGACGAGTTACGTTGCATCGCGAATGTTTTTTGTGTATCAATATTTGTAGACATAATCAACGCTCCTGTTAATGGTGAATGGCGGCTAGCAAAGATATTTTTATCTCTGCCGAAAGCTCTCTTTGTGTAGTGTCCGATTCCGACTATCCGCGCACGTGTGCTGCTCTGCCTTGCAGACGATGCGAAGGCATGTGCACGTTGCTGAGGTAAGAGTCAATGCGCTCTTGCCTCAATTCAATTGGAATGGATGTTTTGCTTGTAGTAAGTTTTCCCGGACGTGAGAATTATCCATACAGGTTGTTACAGGCGTGCAAAGAAGCGGTGATTGTGAGAGCTAAGTCATTGATAATGAAACCCAGCTGATTGCTAGACGTGTGTACCGGACAAAGTTTCTCAAAGTCAATTCACGAAAATTTCACGAACATTAGTGACAATCGGTGCGATGTTAGATTGTTCCGCAGTTCATTGTGAATCGGTACAGGAATCGCTGTAACATCAACTAACTCTAAAAATGATGTCACTTCAAGAAGAGGTGCCTTGCCTCTTTGGGCGCAGTTATGGCTGCTTTTCTAGCTCAGACAGGTCTCGCGAGCGGTTGCTTGTTTTCACACGCATTAGAGGGTGATGACACATGAGAAAAAATCGAAAAATGCACAAGAGAGAATTGGGATCGATTTCTAAACGGATCTTGGTAGCTCTTCTGCTTGTAATGATCAATGACTCATCAGAGTCTGCATGTGCGGCACAACCTAACGATTCTGTCAGTGTGAGACCGGCTGCCAACGAAGCGCTGCGCTAAAGAGTCCTGAGTCGGGAATATCGCAATTTGATCCGCGAAGAGCAAAGGAATGGGACAGTGCGGATTCCAGAAGTCGGTCGAAGATTCGATCGAACACCTCTCGTCACTCCGTCGCTCTCGCCAGGTGAACGACACATTCAGGAGAGCGTCAGGTCAGCCATCAACGCGTCGAGAGAACAGCGAAAGGCGGCCAGACAGGAAAAAAGCGCGGTACTAGCAACTCACCCAGCCTCGGATTTATTTGCCCTGGAAGTAATTCCTTGCGCGTTTGTCTTTCATGACGTGAATGTATCCGCCTTGGGGCACGGCAAGCGGACCTTGTTGATGCGGTCTATTAAAGTGTTGCTCTGACATTAGCTTGTCGTAGTAGCTCCTGTCTTCCGAAGTAGCTCCCTTCAATTTGTTGTTGACGTATTCTCCGATCGTAGCGGAATACTTCTTTGGAATTGCTGTGTTTTGAATCGGCATCTTATTTAATGGCGAATTCGGGACCGCCATTGTCGGCTTGTCAGCTTTGGTTGGATCATATCCAGGCAAGGTGCGATGGTCAGTCTTGAACATCTCAGAATAAGATCTGGCTCCAACAGTGCCGCCGAATTTCGGGACCTCGTTAGAGGAAGGCTGTGCATTCACTCGTTGAGAGGTGTTCGCCGTGTCGTATGAAAAATGGTTGTGTTTTGAAACCGCATCTATTATTCGTTGCTCATCGGAGATGGCACGTTGACTCTGTCCTGTCGCGGTCTCGATCGGTGGCTTCGATGTCGGCGTCTTCGAGGAGGAGGGGCTGCCATACTTGGAAGCATAATAATCCTGAAGCGAGCGACCGTTGTTACCGCCTCGTGGCTCCGCTTGTGCAAAGACCGATTCAGTGCTGACAAGCATGATGGCCGTCAGGAATAGTAGTTTTTTCATACTGCTCCTAGCAAAATGTCTATTCTTAAAGCATAGTCGAGCTCCCGCCGTATGTCACCTAAAAACCGTGACACGCTGCACCGGCCGGGCGCTGTTGCCACCCTTTTATTTCTTCTATTTTTATAAACCTATTTTCTCGCATCACGTCGTAAATCATCGCGCAACTGCATTCATCGTCCGACAGCCCTTCTGCAAAACAACGAACTACCGATTGGGACTCATATCGAACTCCATTGCTTTCGAGGAATACAAGCTTTGGATAGATGGCACCGCAAATTGAAAAAACGGTCTGTAGACAAAGCGCGCCTTTTGCCGGCGAGCAATAGCGATGTGGCAATTTTGCTGTCATAATGTGTTTTCGTTTTCCTGCAAATCCAGCTGCACCGATAGCGCAATACAGAGAAAAACCGGATTCGCCGGCTTCACCATGAAGTGCATTATATGAAAGTGAAACCTCTTACTGCGATTCTGTCAGGAGTCGGTCTCCTGATAATCGCCGTTATTATCTCCAGTTCTATCCCGAGCGCCAAATCACAGCAAGAGCGTATACCGATTCGCATTGGGTGGCAGCTCGCGACGTCGACGCAGGGTCAGATCGTGGAGGTTCTAAAGCGAACCAATCTCTTGGACAAGCTTGGGCTGGACCCAACGTTCGTGCCGTTCAGCTATGGCGAACCGCAAGTTGCCTCTGCTCTTGCAGGCGACCTTGACGTCATGTTCTCGAGTGGTCAGTCGGTGAACAACGTGCTCGCCAAAGGCGGAAAGTGGAAAGTCATAGCGCGCCTGCATTTCATCCCCGCGGCGCTTATGGTGCCGCCTGAATCACCGATCAAAGACATCAAAGACCTCCGAGGCAAAACCGTAGCCTGCACATTCGGAACCATCGGTCATCGAGAAGCGACCCTCAAAGAAGAAGCCGCCGGGCTCAATCCAGACAAGGATGTCAATAACGTCAATATGGACATACTTGAGATTCAGAAATTGGTCGGAGCTGGAGGGCGCGAAAAGTGGGGTAAATTTGACGCGGTTGCAGTCTGGGAGCCGGATATCTCGCTATTCAAGCACGACGGCTCTGCCCGAGTTTTGAGCTCTCACCGGGCGATATACCTGGTCTCGATCTCGGATAAGTTCATCGCCAATCATCGGCAGGCAGCCATTCAATTTTTGGAGTCCATCGCGCAATCGTGGGAATATTTCAACGGCTCTCGCGACAGAGTCAACCAGTGGTATATCGACGATTCACAGTTTGGGTTCACGCCCGCTGCTCTCAATTCGGCCGCAAAGGAAGATCCGAATTTTGAGGCGAAGTCGCTTTCAGACATTGACCTTCGAGTCGACGATGAAGGCTATCGCATGTTGGACATAGGTGCCAAATGGTCGCATGAACACGGGTACACGCAGAGTCTAGTGCCAATTCGACAGGCTATCGATCAGACTTTGTTGGCTGAGGCCTCCAAGGGACTTGCCTCCGGACATTTTGAAAAACCTCAGGTTATTTTGCCATCGACTCGTGAGGTAGCCTTGCAAGACGAAGGTGGTGACTTCCTGGGGGCGATTCCGCTCTGGGGCATCTTTGTATTGCAGGTCCTTGTAACCCTCGGTGCGATTGAGGCTGGACAATGGCTTGGAGTTCGTCGTGCGCGCTTGCCTGAGCGCGAGTCGGAGTCCGCGGTCAGCGCAGTCTCGGGAGCTGTGCTTGCCCTTCTCGCCTTCGTGCTTGCTCTCACATTCGGCGCGGCAGCAAGCCGGTTTGACTTGCGCAGAGACGCTTTGATGGGCGATGTCAACGCCATACAGACTACATACATGCGCGCCGGACTCGTGCCGGATCCGTACAGAACACTGACGCGATCATTGCTTCGTGATTATGTTGAATGCAGAATGAGCATGGGTGATGTGTATGGCGATCCCGAGCAATTGCGAGCTTTGCGGGCGCGCACGGCTGCGCTTACGAAAATGGTTTGGGCTCAGGCCGAGGGTCTGGCGGCAAAGGATCAAAACGATATTAATGCACTTTTCTCCGAAGGTATCACTGACATGGTCGAGTATCAGAATAAGCGCATTGCTTTTGGCGCCAACTTCCGCATACCCACCTTTGTCTGGGAAATTCTGGTGCTGTCGTCTTGCATTTCGATGTTCATAATGGGGTTCCAATTCGGGCTTTCCGGAAAACGGAGCTTCCCAGCGCAATTGGCACTTGTTTTGACTTTTGCTCTGGTGGTTCAACTTATCTATGACTTGGACTCGCCCGGCAAAGGCTTCATTCATCTGAACCAACAACCGATGATTGACCTTTACCAAAATCTTTCTAAGTGACCCTCACCAATCATCGTTGCAGTCGCTGTCGTCACGAACACTGCCTTAAGAAGATACACAACGAAAATGAGACACACTTCTTTGGGGAGCGAAATAACTGCACTTTCAGCGATGCACAACGGTCTATGTCTGAATCGTTGGCTGGTATTCCTCTGTCCTCATATTAAATGTCCAAGCAATGCCTTGTCTCGGTGTCCGCACATTTGGTGGCACCCGCAAGAAATAGTCTTTGTAAGATCCGTCTAGTTCAGCTGTCGAATTCTTGACCATGACCAATTGAATTGCTTCTTCTCCTGCGATTGTCTTCCTGTACAGAACGCCCACATCGTCGCGTGCGATCACTTGCGCTCCAGATTCGAGAATGTAGTTGGACAATCCATATCTTTCGATCATCACACGTTTGACTTCGAGATTGGGTTCTTCCTCAATCGCTGCCACTGTAATCAATGATGGATTACGCACCAGCTCTTGTTTAACTGGTACACCATGCCAGAAGAAGCCGCAGTAGCCATCCAGAAATTCGATAGCGGGTCTATCGTCAGAGTGAAATATTCCCTGATTATTGCAATGGATGGCTACAGGGTTCCTACAGGCATAGACAATCTCTTCGTCAAAGACATACATGAATGCGCCTCTGCATAACGTCAAGTACTCCTCGAGTTCCTGCAACTGCACAATCGGCATCTCTTCATGTCGACGCTCACATTGTTGGTCGCTCTGCAACCAGAGTTCTACAAGCTCTATCACTTCTAATGCCCAGTTACCCCATACAAGCTCATAGGTCGTGTAGGTCCTTGCCAAATACTGTTCGACAGGAGCTATCTTCCTGCCAGCAAGAATCTCGTCAGCCCGACAGAATTGAGCTCGCAGGTCCCCGCCCTCGCGCGTAAATTTGTTGACGGCGGTTTCAACCAATTTGTTTAGATGAGGAGAGTCTAGCGGTGCCCGGTTACGACGAGGAAAGTCATCTGCCCCCGAAGGTAGAAGAGTGGGTCTACGGCTCCCATTCCATTGACGGTCCACCAGCGACTCAAGTTCTAGAAGTGAAGAGAAATACTGGCGAAAAGGCTCACGTAACTGCTCTTGTAATTCACAGACCATGCGCATCTTTGCTCTCTTACTAAAGAGACTTACCACACCGAGCGCACTAACAACTATGTCCGTATCCGCTTGAAGTGTCCTTTCAAGAGCTCTCCTTGCACGCGCAGGAAAAGTAAAGTCTATGTCTGGCGTATCCAGTACAGGTTGACGCCGGTAGTCGGCTTCTCGCTTCAGGTAAATCAATCGTGCTGTAATTGCCTCCCCCACAGTCGGACCGTCGTGAGCAATTCGCTTACTGTTCTTAATGGCCTGTTCCAGGTCATTGTTGCTCAAGTGGGCCATCACGCATCGATAGGATTGACGCCACAGTGGCTGATCGAGACTTGTGTCCAGTTTTTCTCGCCAGACCCGCTGAAAATGACGTTCATCGAATTGCTTCTGAGAACCACCAGGAGAAAAGCATGCCAGCTCCATAAGAAATGGCACTAACGCTAACTGCCAAGGACTGTCACACCAGACAACATGTGGTACAGGACGATTTAAGCGAGCGTAGACAGAGGCTACGGCTTGCCTTACGGCATCGACATCGTTGGCCTCATTGCTGTTCCAGGCTTGCGACCAGCGTTTCAATGCTTCTTTCATACGGTTTGTAACTGACATTGTCGTCCGACCTCCCTTGACCCTACATACTCTGCCGGGACTCGGTGCTTCCGGCGCTCATCCTCCCTTAGCAAAGGCAGGCGCCTATGGACCTATCTTAGCCAACTGCAAGGCTTGAAGGAACACGGACGAACACTTAAGCAACTGTTCGATTATGGCGCTGTGAGAACGAGTGCGTAAGTCTTGGTTCAACCCAACGTATTGGGTACAGTCCTGAATGATGAAAGAAAACGCAGACAATACGTGTACTGATCAACTCCGTCGCAAAGGAGAAAATGAGCGAAGTCAACTTGCTAAACGAGACAATTTCTAACTACAGGCAACATAATTTATTTCGCTCCTATCGTCCTTGCGGAACTACGATGTCTACAGCGCTTTTTTGAATAGTTGCTCCTGGACAGATCGTAACGAGTCGAGTTAACTTTTCTCACTAGCTCGCCAAACGGCTCATAATCGCTGAATAGTTGCTCAATTGTCTCTCGAGTCGCCATGACATCCTTAAGAAATGAGCGTCAACTACTCTGTTAGTGCAATTTTGCCACCATGATGGAATGAAGACTACCAAATGCATGGTGGCGTTTATGAACAAAAATCCCTCCACTCGTCTATTGAGAAAGCGAAAAAAGTCGTCTTCTTGGTTGGGGGCGATTCCCTACATAGCATTGCTGCTGATCCTTGGATCGGCTGTTGCGGCGACGTATCTCATCGACGTTCCTCTTCATCCTAACTTGCATCCGCGATTAACAACCTTCTGCACATATCTCGCACACAACCACCCACGGCTCAGTCAGCTGGTGACTACCGCTCCGCTATTGGGTTTTGTCGGGCTACAACTGTTTATTGCAATGGCAACGTTTTACCATAAATTTCAGGTACGCAAAAATGGCTTGTTATCATCAGACGATCTTAGACTGGCAGAATATCTAAATTGCAGTATCAGGGAAACATATTGTGTCGTACAGCCAATTGCTTGGAAAAATCTCAAAGATGTCTTACCTGGGCTGTTGGTGAAGGCACCCGATGTCCGAGCTGCTCATTGGGAGCTCATCGAACTCGACGAAAACTTAAGGCAGCTACGACTTGAATTGCGGTATGTTCATGATCCGCTCGGCATCAAGGTCAATCGTTTGTATCCCCGGAAGCTCAGTTGCCTGGCAACACTCAGAGGTAAAGGCACATCAACAGAGGTTGAGTTCAAGTACTCCGCTGACAGCGCGATGGATTATCAATCCGTACGCGGCATCATCGATGATACGCATTCGCAGGTGCGTGCTTCAATGGAATCACAGGGATTACTGACTGTCGCGTGATCGCAGCGTGGTCTTAAACTAGTGTTGAGCGAAGACGATCCCGGCTACAATCGGAAAGAGCAAGCAACAGTGCACGATAGCAACCTTGTTCTGCGTAATGATGCTCGACCTAGCAGCCGCGCGTAGACGTTGCGGGTCTAGCGATTCTCTATATCGCTCTAAGAACATGAAATTTGTTTGCTAATGGGAATACAACAAGGCTGACAGCGAGTCCCGATAGAGAATGGCATCCCGTAAGCTCTGCTGCGGGAAAAATCGCCTACTGGAAGTGTGGTCGGGATTAGGTGGCAACTCCGGATGATGGAGATGAATGGTACCAGCGATGTCCCGATTTGTGAGCCCAAGCCATGGATAACGTGTCGCGGAGAACAATGGATCAGCAGACCATGCTGGACGAGTTCAAGTAGTCTTTTAGGTAGGCAAGAAGCGTACTAAGAGGTTTGGCTGTCAAATGTTATGGAATAATTATCCAATCGTTGAGTTGTCAAGTAGATCTGCTATCATTTTATCGATTGGCTGTTGTGCCGTTGCACAGTTTTAAATGATTGCACCCTTACTCGCACCATTCCATAGTCCAGAAAAGACAAAAGTCCTCGAAGCGATCAATTCCTTAGGATTGAAGGTCTCCCCGGAAGATATCGCTGTCAAGGAAGGGATGCCACTATCAGTGGTGACCTACACGCTTAACGAGATTGCCGCGGAGACAAACGGTAATCTTCGCGTATCCGACACAGGAACTATACAGTACGTCTTCGATCCGGCATTCGAAATGCGCTACATCTCGAATGCCGCGCGTAGTACGTGGTTATCAGTCTGGCGTATCTTTATAAACGTCTTTATGATGGCGGCACGATTTGTGCATTTGGTTATCATGACACTGTTTCGGGTATCAGTTGGCGTAATCTTGATCGTCAGCGTCATCGCCGTGATCGCTCTAATCTTACTGTCCATAGCACGCATGTTCTCGGATAGCAGCGATAGCGGTGATTCCACTTCGTCTAGCGCGAGCTCGTTTGACTTCGGTAGCATCAACTATTTCATGTTCAGCTGGATGTTCGACTGGTGGCTCTGGGGTCGGTTCTTTAATCCCTGGTATGGATCTCGTCATTCCTGGTTCTGGCATTCACCGTTCGATCCTTTCTACTACGGTTCCTATGGTTCGCGGGGAAGAAATCTCTACTACGATGACAACTACTGGGTCGATCCGTTCTTCTTCGACCATTCGAAGCAAAAAGCTAAAGGAGCGGAGAAACCTGACGAGAAGGGACCTGATTTTATGAGTATCTGTTATCAGTTCGTCTTCGGTCCCGAAGATCCCGACAAAGATATCGGAGAACGTTATTGGAAACTGATTGCTGCGGTCATAAGGAACAACGACGGAGTCGTTGTTGCTGAGCAGTTGGCGCCCTACACCGGCCACGACGAAGAGTCTGAGGATTGGATGCTCCCGATCCTGACGAGATTCGAAGGCGCACCTGAAGTCTCGAATAGAGGCAATATCATTTACGTGTTTCCGAAATTCGTTCCCGCGCAGCCAGCTGAAATTGACGAACCTGACCTTCCACTCTTGCCGAGCCAGCAAACCGGCGCTTCTATCAACGCTGATGATCTTCGAAAGATGTATCGTGAGGCGGTGAACCGACAAGTACGGCCGAACGTCAAAAGTAAGCCTCGACAAAAAATCGATGTTCCGCAATACATGGAGGAGGAATTGTTATCATTTGTCGACTTTGATATGTCCAAGTTGACGATCCCGGTTCTGCTTGGTATGGTCGAGCTCGGGGGCTCCATCTACCTTTTCACTCAGATGGGAAACCTTCCAGGGCTACTGGTGTTCAAACCATTAATCATCTTTCTGCTTGGCTATGGTGCTTTCTTCTTCCTGTATCCGGCTGCACGTGCACTCATTATGGCGACAAGGAACACGATGACTCTAGAACGCAATGAGAAGCGCTTCGAGTTGTCCAGCAACCTTCTATCACCGTCGCCCAAGCTGGCTATGAAAGTCAAAGAAGCTACCGATGTGCGAACGCAGGTGGCTCGTACTGCGAAGCGCTCGGGCAAGGAAGTTTATACTACGGAGAAAGATTGGCTCGAACAGCAGTTTTGATTGTGGATATCGCTTTCGTATCGAGTTTTCCAAGAACTTATCCGCTCTTGGTTACCAGGTTTGGAGCCCCTATTCGAGATACTCGCTGACGACGTTATGGAGTATTCACCATTTAACCATTTGCCTGTTGTTTCATCGAAAACGGCAAGATAGTTGCTGTTCCACGTTGACACCAGTAGCCGTTTTTAGCTGGTATCATATACAATACCAGTGATACTCTTACTAACGCCAGCGGGAGCATTAACTGTTTGAGCAGATCCAAATCACTCCTGTCGTCCTTCGATGGCCGCGAGCAATATTCCTGCAGCAATCCCAAGTCGTCGATCAAACAGACTTTCTCTGTCCTCGGAAAAGTCGATATTTAGTTTGAAAACAAATGGATTGAAGTTCTGAGAGTACTTACACACTTGCCTTCCATTCAATTCGGCAGTGAAGGACTGTGGAACAATTCCAACTGCTCGTCGGACAATTGCCAGAGCCAAGTTGTCTTCTTTTACAGTCCCTATTTCGCGGTCACCTGAATTCATGATTGACCATTCGTCTTTTAGCATCGACTGAAAGCCTTTGCGTTTCAGGATCCCAATGTGTTGATTCAGCAGAGGATCAAAAACATCATACGCCGCAGAGAAATCTAATATCTGCCTGGCTTTGATAGTAAGCACTTCGGTTGTCATCTCTTCAGTTGTATAAATCCGGATGTCTTCTTTCAATTTAAATGCCTTCATTTTCGAGAAAAAGACAACGTTGTCACTTGAGTCGAAAATATGAAAAGCCTGACCGAATAAATGAAGTACTTTCTTTCTGATCAGATACGTAGACCGGTTGAATCTCTCGTCCATTCTATTTTTCAATCCTCCCGCGCCTTCGCGTTTTTTTTATTCGTCTAAGAGTCCTTAGAATTTATTCCACAGTTAGTTCAGGTTGCTTACAATAGAGCACTGTGAAATCGACAGTGGTATCAAGTGAGAGATCGCGTGAAAGCCAGCTTATACTGCTTCCGGTATGATCCAAGGACTTCCAACTGAACCACTGAGTGAAACGTGCGAATTTGGGCATAGTTCAGAGGACCGGTGTTGCTCTGTAGGATATTTGTATGGCAAAAAAGATGAAATGCCCGAACTGCGGAACAGAATTGCTTGACGGGTACTTCTCTTGCCCCAAATGTCGCACTCGGCTCGAGCAGAGCGGGACAGGTTCGGGACATCAGTCCGGTCTACGCTCGACTGTGCAGCGGTCGCAATCTGCACCGCAAAAGCGCAGGTGGCTACCGATTTTGATCGCAGTGGGACTTACTTTTGGTGTAATCAGTTTCACAAAAGACGTCATCATGGGATTGTCAGACGGCATGCAAGAGAGCGCAAAAACGAAGGAAGGGTTAAAGGAACTCGCGAATGATGCGATGACCGCGGATCCATCCAACCCTGCCGATGGTAAGAAGTATGCCGACAAGCTCTCGAAATTCTTGCATAGCGCCAACGCGCCGCAGGTAGATAAAGACAAGCTCATAAAGCAGACTGAATTGTTGAAGGAGATTCAGGCTGAAACAGCTAGCCTGGATGTGTCTCCAGGAAGTTTGAAAGCACGTGATGACGTTCGAGATAACATCCGAAGAATCGACAAGATCAACCGCATTATGGATCAAATGATCGCTGCCAATCAGAAAAGTGAGATCCTGAAGCTCAAAAAGCGACAATTTTCTTTGTACAAGGAACAGCAAGCCTGGCTGTTGAAACACTGGGGGAAGTGGCGCTCAGATAGCAGCGGCAACATGAGAATTGTGGCTCCAATCAGCCAATCTGAGTTGAATGCGTTTAATCGGACTGTAACTGAACTCCCCAAAGTGATTGATAAAAGCAATAAGCTAACAAAGAAAGCAGCAAAGGAAATGTCAGACCGCCTTTCAAACTGATCTTGTGCTTGCTGAAGATCGTCCGTATTTCATGTCCTCATTTTCCTCCTATGTGGCTGACTGGGCAATTTCGTGAAGGAGCAATGAACTGGTTTTCTAGACATGTTTGCTTACACCTGTAGATCGGCGTTTTGTTCGTTCTGGCTGCATCTTGCCTCGTGGATGATTGCACTCTGTTATCGTGGCGACAAAGCTTCGTGAAACGGCGATTGTTTGACTAGTGCGCAAATGCTTGAACAGCAACGCCTACGGGAGACCGGGGGCCTTTTCCAGATACTCTTTCAATTTGGCCTGCGCCGCAGGGTCCTTTTTTTTAGAGAGCGCTTCGCGAATTTCGACGGTGGCGCTTGTTCCACGAGTACACGAGAGCTTCGTTCATTTGCTCCACGCTCTCGAACGGTCGATTGCAGTAATTGATGATGTTTCGATGACCGAAATGATGATTGGATGTAAACCAGGTCGTCATAAGCAATTTATTGTAGATCACGGTCCTGTGGAATGTACGAAATGTTATCGATGACAATAGCCTGATACTGAACACGCTAGAAAACAACCTGATTTGGGAACGAGAGAATATAGGGAGAAAACTCGGGGAAACCGGATATGTCGGAAATCATGAACATTCGTCCAAAGAACAAAGGCGAAGAAGCCGTTCAGGAGAAGAAAACAAATGATCAGGACACAGACGCGGGAGCCGCAAAGGAGGATACTTCCTGGTTTCCTTCCGGAGATTCTTCCAAAAAACGCCAACAGGACAACACAGAGTTGGTTGGCAAAGGCACCATTCCAGACGCTTCGTTCGCCTCAGAGGAGTTGGACGTAAGCTCCGGTACCGTTCGAAGCTGGATAGCCAATAAGCTGGCGTCCGACGACGAGAAACAGCTCATCAAGGACTATAACAATCTCGCCAAGCGAGTAGGGCAGGAGCCGCTCAACGACTCACAAAAACTCCAGATAGCGAATCTACCGGAAGACCTTAAGAAAATGTACCGGAAGACTCTTCACGAGCTAGTCGACTTGAAGGACGGCAAAATTTCCTCCGCACAGTATATGGCCAATACGCTCACCAATGCGGCCGATCTCGCGGAAGCAACTGACAAAAACCAAAAAGTCTGGGACCATACGAAGCCGAGCAGGGCAGAGCTGTTCAAAAACTACATAGCATTGGTGATGTCGGAAAAGCCAATGGGCTTCTTCAAAGACATTGGTCGCGAACTAGCTGGTGGCGGACCAGACCTCGCCGGCTCCGCGCTCGAGTCTGTGTACCAAAAGATCATCTCCGACGGATCAGGAAACATCGGTTTCAATTCGAACATCACCGACGTGAGCAATTCCAATTCGGTGACCCATCACTTTCGAGAGTTCTTCGTAGTAGGCTACAACAGCGGCAAATTCCTTGCCGATAAAGCCGCGACGACGATCGACGATCCAAATGAAAACCCCGGCGATGTTAGAGACG